>JVVZ01000364.1:0-6288 GCA_001062585.1 Neisseria meningitidis | reverse complement strand
TTCAGCACCTTAGAGAATCGTTCTCTTTGAGCTAAGGCGAGGCAACGCCGTACCTGTTTAAAGTGAATCCACTATAAAAAACTTTACATTTACCTCAAACAGGTTTAAAACTCTTCCTTTTCCCCTATTCAGAAATTTGTTAACAATTTCCCCCTAAGGAGCTCAACATGAAAGTAGGTTTCGTCGGCTGGCGCGGCATGGTCGGTTCGGTTTTGATGCAGCGTATGAAAGAAGAAAACGACTTCGCCCATATTCCCGAAGCGTTCTTCTTCACCACATCCAACGTCGGCGGCGCGGCACCTGATTTCGGTCAGGCGGCTAAAACATTATTGGATGCGAACGATGTCGCCGAACTGGCGAAAATGGACATCATCGTAACCTGCCAAGGCGGCGATTACACCAAATCCGTGTTCCAACCCCTGCGCGACAGCGGCTGGAACGGCTACTGGATTGACGCGGCGTCATCCCTGCGCATGAAAGACGACGCGATTATCGTCCTCGACCCGGTCAACCGAAACGTCATCGACAACGGCCTCAAAAACGGCGTGAAAAACTACATCGGCGGCAACTGCACCGTCTCCCTGATGCTGATGGCGCTGGGCGGCCTGTTCCAAAACGATTTGGTCGAATGGGCGACCAGCATGACCTACCAAGCCGCATCCGGCGCGGGCGCGAAAAACATGCGCGAACTCATCAGCGGAATGGGCGCGATTCACGCCCAAGTGGCGGACGAGCTTGCCGATCCTTCCAGCGCGATTCTCGACATCGACCGCAAAGTGTCCGATTTCCTGCGCAGCGAAGACTATCCGAAAGCCAACTTCGGCGTACCGCTCGCCGGCAGCCTGATTCCGTGGATTGACGTGGATTTGGGCAACGGCCAGTCCAAAGAAGAATGGAAAGGCGGCGTGGAAACCAACAAAATCCTCGGCCGCAGCGACAATCCGACCGTAATCGACGGCTTGTGCGTCCGCATCGGCTCTATGCGCTGCCACAGCCAAGCCATCACCCTGAAGCTGAAAAAAGACCTGCCCGTTTCCGAAATCGAAGCGATTTTGGCAGGCGCGAACGACTGGGTAAAAGTCATCCCCAACGAAAAAGAAGCCAGCATCCACGAGCTGACGCCCGCCAAAGTTACCGGCACGCTGTCCGTCCCCGTCGGACGCATCCGCAAACTGGGTATGGGCGGCGAATACATCAGCGCGTTCACCGTCGGCGACCAGCTCTTGTGGGGCGCAGCCGAACCCCTGCGCCGCGTGTTGCGCATCGTGTTGGGCAGTTTGTAAGATTCGCAGGCCAAACAAAAAAGCAACGGTTTATCCGTTGCTTTTTTTATGGCAAAGAAAACAGCATCAAACAAAACGACAATGCCGTCCTGACTTAACCGACTTACCCTATGAAGAGGTCGTCTGAAAACCCGAAATCCGGTTTTCAGACGACCTCTTGCCATTCAAACAGGGAAACCGTTTGCCTGAAGCCCGTTTATGTTTCGGGCTGTTTCAGACGACCTCTCCCCTTTTCTGTTCGCCGGTTAAATACCGCGCAGCAATTCGTTGACGCTGGTTTTGGCGCGGGTTTGCGCGTCCACGCGTTTGACGATGACGGCGCAGTAGAGGCTGTGGCTGCCGTCTTTGGAAGGCATACTGCCGGACACAACAACCGAACCTGCCGGTACGCGGCCTTGGTAGATTTCGCCGGTAGTGCGGTCAAAGATTTTAGTGGATTGTCCGATGAACACGCCCATGGAAATCACGCTGCCTTCTTCGACAATCACGCCTTCGACGATTTCGGAACGCGCGCCGATGAAGCAGTTGTCTTCAATGATGGTCGGGCTGGCTTGCAGGGGTTCGAGTACGCCTCCGATGCCGACGCCGCCGCTCAAGTGGACGTTTTTACCGATTTGGGCGCAAGAACCGACGGTCGCCCAAGTATCGACCATCGCGCCTTCGTCAACGTATGCGCCGATGTTGACATAAGACGGCATCAACACGACGTTTTTAGCAACAAAGCTGCCGCGGCGCGCAACGGCACCGGGTACGGCGCGGAAACCGGCAGCGCGGAATTCGTCTTCAGACCAGTCGACAAACTTGGTCGGCACTTTGTCGAAGTATTTGTTTACGCCGTCGTTGAGGACTTCGTTGTCTTGGATGCGGAACGACAACAACACGGCTTTTTTCGCCCATTCGTTGACTTTCCATTCGCCCACGCCCAAACGTTCGGCGACGCGCAATTTGCCTGAATCGAGTTGGCGGATGGTTTCCAACACGGCTTCTTTGACTTCGGGGGTAACGGTGGTCGGGGTGATGTCCGCACGGTTTTCAAAGGCGGTTTCAATGATGTTTTGCAAAGACATGGGGATTCCTTTTGAAGAGGGTAAAAGGTCGTCTGAAAAATTCGGATGACCTGCAAACAGGCGGTATTTTGCCATGTAAACGCTTTGCCGTCAGCTTTTGCGGGAATGCGGCGATATTCCTATCCAATCCGAGCTTCCACAAACCCGTCCCCGCCCGTTTAAAACAAATCGGCACAATCAAACAAAAAAGGTCGTCTGAAAACCTAAAACAAGGGTTTTCAGACGACCTTTTGGCAAATGCCTGAATCAGCCTGCCGATTCTACGCCATAAGGTTTGTTTGACGTTTTGATGGTCAGGGTCAGTACGGCGGCGATGATAAGGAGGACACCGGCAAAAGTCATGGCATGTCCCGGGTCGGCGCCGAGCAAGTTCTCATAGATTTTACTGAAGGTAAGGGTTTGGATCAGCATCGGAATCACAATCATCATGTTGACGATGCCCATATACACGCCGTAGCGCTCTTTCGGGATGGAATGCACGACAATCATAAACGGCACGCCCATCATACTTGCCCAGCCGATACCGAAGCCGATCATCGGGGCGAGCATCATGTTTTTATCGGTAACATGCGGAATCGCCAAAAGGGCAAGTGCGGCAAGGGTAACGGCAAAGGCATGGACGTATTTGGCGGCGTATTTGCGCGCCATCCACATCAACCCGAAGGCAGAAATAAAGGTCACGACGTTGTAAAAGCCATTGACCACACCGGTCCATGCCACTGCGTCCTCATATGCGACTTTGTTGGCAGAGGTAGCATTCCATATAGATTTGGCGAGACTGTGGGAGATGTATTGCCAGTAGATGAAGAGTGCGTACCATTGGAAGAGATAAACCGAAGCGAGCTGCCACAAGGGTTTCGGCATGTCTTTAATAGCATGGTAAATTTCTTTAACGGCTTCAACAGGACCGCCGGATTGGGCTTTAATCGCCGCCAGCTCTTCAGGAGGCGGCTCATGTTCGGGGGTGGACAATACGGTCACTAAAACAGAGCCGATGGAGCAGACGGCGCCGATATAGAACGAGCCGAATACCCAGTAGGGGATGCCTGCTTCAGAGGTTTGTTGCAACCAGCCGATTTGCTTAAAGATATAGAGCGATACATTGGCAAGCGTAATGCCCAAGCCGGTAAACACGGACTGCATCAAGAAGCCGGTGGATTGCTGGCGTTCGGGAACGGTATCGGCGATGAAGGCGCGGAAAGGCTCCATGGCGGTATTGTTGCTGATGTCCAAGAGCCACAGCAGCAATACGGCAACCCACAATGCGGTAACGTGCGGATAGAAGAACAGACACAAGCTGCAACCGATGGCGCCGAGCAGGAAATACGGACGGCGGCGGCCGAGTCCGGGAATCCATGTACGGTCGCTCATGGCACCGATAAGGGGCTGCACCAGCAAACCGGTAATCGGTCCTGCCATATTGAGGTAAGGCAGTTTTGCAGGGTCAGCTTGCAAGAAACTGAAAATCGGGTTGATGGCGGTTTGCTGCAAACCGAAGCTGTATTGGATGCCGAAGAAGCCGAAGTTCATCAGCATAATCTGGCGAAGCGTCAGGGATACTTGTGGGGAAATCTTCATTTTGAAGCGACTCCTGGACTGTATAAGAAGAAAACATGGAACAACAAACTGCGGGAAACACTGCATAGTCGAAGCGGTTGAGCCGCTTTCTTTATTTTTGGGCGTATCGTATTGATACGTTGCAAATGGATAACGTGATGTGTTGTTTGTGTTTTCAGACGACCTTTTATTGTCGTATTGTGTCAGCCTCATAAAGCAGACGTCGTCTGAAAGGATGTTTTACTTCAATGCCGTGACCGACTGCCGCCAAATCGTTTCTCCGACAACCCGAACGGGCGGACGGGCGGTTTCTTTGGTCTCGATAATGTCGAACAGGATTTCCGCCGCCAGCGCGCCCATGCGCATATAGGGCAGCTCGGTGCTGGTCAGCGGCGGAAACAGGGTTTCGGCAATCGCGCTGTGGTTGTCGTAACCTGCCACCGATACCTGCTCCGGAACGCGTACGCCGCGCGTCCTCAAAATGCCGTAAACGCGGACCGCCATTTCGTCGTTGCCGCAGCAAATGACCGTCGGCGGGTCGGCAAGCGACAATAATTTCAATACTGCCGCAATCAAAGGCTCGCTGTCGTTGGCAAAGTCGGTGATGCCGGTTTGCACCAAGTCAGGATCGAACACCATGTCCGATTCGTCCAAAGCGCGGCGGTAGCCCGCCAAACGCAGCCGCGTCGCTTCTGCGCCTGCCTGCAAGGTGATGTAGGCGATACGGCGGTGTCCGTGACGGATGATGTTGCGTACCAAATCGTATTGCCCGCGCTCGTCGTCCGGCAAAACCGACGGCGTACCCGCCGCGTCGAAACAGTTGACCAAAACCATCGGGCAGCGGTTGGGCATTTCGGGCAGGACGATTTCGCGGTGCGATTCGGTTACATACAAAATGCCTTCCGCGCGGTGTTCCATAAACGTCCTGACCAAAGGGTCGATTTGCTCGTAGCGGTTGTCCGTATCCGCAATCATCAGCGTTTTGCCCGCTTCGCGGATTTTCTGCTGGATGCCTTTGATTAAAAACATATCCGGCAGACCGTGTACCCCGCCGTATTCGCCCGTGCGCGAGATGGCGCCGGTAATCAGTCCGACCAAGTCCGAACGGTTCGACCGCATCACCCGCGCCGCCGAAGACGGGATATAACCCAAAGCCGCAATCGCTGTTTCGACTTTTGCACGGGTTTTATCGCTGACCGGCGCATCGCCGTTGATGACGCGGCTGACCGTTTTGGGTGAGACGCCCGCATAAGCAGCAACATCATAAATTGTAGCCATCTTACGACTCCCGCCTCATCCCTGTTTCATTTGATTACGAAGCATATCACACCTGACATCGGTGTCATACCGAAAAATTTACAGAACTTTGATAAAAATCAATCATATAAATTGCATATTGCATACAATTCTTAACCAAACCGACTCCCCGCATTCGCCAAACCCGCGCCCCTTTGTTAAACTACATACGACTACATAAATATTCACCCTATCGAACCAATCACCACAACGACAATCTATAACTAAATCACATCCCGCCAAATGAGCGGGGCGAACCCAATTCCGAAGGAAACCCGATGACCGCATTTACCGAAGCATGGCAAGCCCTTGAACAACACCGGCTCGACACACAACACATCCACCTGCGCGACCGCTTCGCCGCCGAACCCGACCGCTTCGGCAATATGCACGAAACCCTCGACGGCCTCCTCTTCGATTACAGCAAAAACCGCCTCGGCGAAGACACTTTGCAACTCTTGTGCCGCCTTGCCGAAGCCTCGCCCCTAGCCGGACAAATGCACGCCATGCAAAACGGCGAAAAAATCAACCTCAGCGAACACCGCGCCGTCCTCCATACCGCCTTGCGCCTGCCGCCTGATGCCGCGCCCGTTTACGTTGACGGCGAAAACATCCTCCCCAAAATCCACCGCGAACTCGACCGCGCCCTCGCCTTCGCCGAATCACTCAACAACGGCAGCCACAGGGGCATCACCGACAAACCCATCACCGACTTCGTCCACATCGGCATAGGCGGCTCTGACCTCGGCCCCAGAATGTGCGTAGAAGCCCTCAAAGCCTACCGCCAAAACATCCGCGTCCACTTCGTCAGCAATTCAGACGACGCCGACATCAGCCGCACACTCGCCCACCTCAAACCCGAAACCACCGTATTCAGCATCGCCAGCAAATCCTTCCGCACACCCGAAACCCTGCTCAACGCCTACGCCGCCCGCGCTTGGTATCGGGACGCAGGTTTGCCCGAATCCGGCATCTACCGCCACTTCTGCGCCATCTCCTCCGACGTTGCCGCAGCCCGAAACTTCGGCATCGCCCCCGACAACGTCTTCGCCATGTTCGACTGGGTCGGCGGACGCTATTCCGTC
>JVVZ01000039.1:0-3477 GCA_001062585.1 Neisseria meningitidis | reverse complement strand
TTTATGAGTGTCCAAGATTTGGGGGCCAGTTCAGTTTTCAGACGACCTTTTTCAGTCATCAACATAAGCCCGATACTTTGGAATAGGCTATGGGCATCAGACAGATAGGTCAGCCGATTCGGGCATCAGAATTTCACACCTTTATGCAAGGCTACGATGCCTGCGCTCATATTATGGTAATCAACGCTGTCGAAACCGGCATCCAGCATCATTTGTTTCAATGTTTCCTGGTCAGGGTGCATGCGGATGGATTCTGCCAGATATTGATAGCTGTCTGCGTCTTTGGCAATAAGTTTGCCCATGACCGGCAGCAGTTTGAAGGAATACAAATCGTATGCACCTTCCAGTGGCTTGTAGACTTTGGAAAATTCCAATACCAAGAGCGTTCCGCCCGGTTTGAGCACACGGTACATTTCTTTGAGCGCGGCATCTTTGTGGGTCATGTTGCGCAAACCGAAAGCAACGGAAACCAAGTTGAAATAGTTGTCAGGAAACGGCAATTTTTCGGCATCGGCCAGCGATACGGGCAGAATCAAACCTTCATTCAGCAGTCTGTCTCTGCCCACTGTCAGCATGGATGAGTTGATGTCGGTCAGCCACACTTCGCCCTCTTTGCCCACACGCTTGGCCCAGCCGCGCGACAGGTCGCCGGTACCGCCGGCGATATCCAGCACTTTATCGCCCTTTTTCAGACGGGCGGTATTGATGGTGAAATGTTTCCAAACGCGGTGCAGGCCGGCAGACATGACATCGTTCATGATGTCGTAGTTTTTGGCTACGGAATGGAACACTTCGGCCACTTTACCTGCCTTTTCTTCTTCGTTTACGGTAGTGAAACCGAAATGGGTTTTGTGGTCGCTCATAGAGGTGCTTTCCTAAAATAATCTGAAATCAATATGGTTCAAACGGTATTTCGATTTTCAGACGACCTTGCTCTAGGGGTCGTCTGAAAGTTTAATCATTGAGAGGCAAACCTGTCTTTCAATTTGTTCATGGCTATGCCGAATGCTGAAATTTCATCTCTGAAGGTGATGGTGTTTTTATCATCATTCACGATATGCTTTTTGCGGACCGGCTTAGCGTAGTCTATCAAATGGATGGCTAAATAATCTTTTTTATTCAGGTAACAACGCAACTCGCCCGTGCAGTGGCATTGTACCCTCAAGACCGTATCTTTCCAGCCGATTCTGTTTGACATCAGACAGGCCGATATATTTTTTCAAGCGAGGAACAGAGCTGCTTTGCCGACATCCTGCTGTCCGTCACAATGCCGCTTCAAAAAGAACAAACACGCTCAGTAATCAATGATGCCCGCCACAACCGCCGCTGCCGCAGGAATGCTTTTTACCGGCAATAAGGTCGGTGGCACTCGGTATTCTGGAGGCTCCGGCTTCTTTTAACCTGCGGAGATAATCCTGCCAAAGTGCATCATAATCGTAAGCCAATTTGTAAAGATAAGCCCAGTCATACAAACCGCTATTATGACCGTCTGAAAAAGTAATTTTGAGCGCATACTGACCGACAGGGTCTAAATCAGAAATCGTAACTTCCGCTTTACCTGTCTGCAAGACATCTTGTCCCGCACCATGTCCGCGCACTTCGGCGCTGGGAGAGTAAACGCGGAGAAATTCGGCAGGAAGGGTTTTACGTTCGCCGCGATAAACCAAAACCAAAGCCGATCGGTCATGTTGCAAACGGATTTCTTCAGGAATGTTGTTATCAACTTGGTTCATGTCATACCCCCATTTTCTTTCGCAGCACTGCTACCCAGATTGAAAAAACGCCGCCCAAAAACGCAAACAGCAAGATTAAAATGGGCGCAAAACGGGTCAGCTCAATCCGCATCGACATATCCAAGCCCAAATCAAACACTGCCAAAACCACATATATCAGGAAAGAAAGCATCATCAGTCCGATACAGATAAAGGCATAACGCGTATGGGCGGCAATTTTCGGATGGCGGATCATTGTTTGAGAAACAAGAAATAAAATTTCCGCTATTCTAACAGTTTTACGGTTCACCCAAACAATAAAGTATCTTGCCCTACCCTGCTTTGTCTTGTTGCGTATGAAAGAAGGTCGTCTGAAAACCTGTTTGGGTTTCAGACGACCTTGATTGCTATTGCCAGATATAAAGTAAGACCGCCTTATCATTTTCTTCTTTCGGCGTTAACCGGACATCATCGCCTTTGTCTCCGGTAACCCGTACCACCATACCGCCGATCTGACGCTCCATGACTTCAAGTTTCGCTTTGCCGCGTTGGCGGTAAACATACTCCTCACATTCCCGCTGACACCAAAAATCCTTCCAATGAATGAAATATTTCTTACCCGATTCAACTGCCAATTTTTCGCCACCTTTAACGATAAAGTAAGGATAATCAGGCTTTTTCGTTCGGAAAGTCCATTCGGCTTTTTCAGATTTGCCATTGCGCTCATACTCGAATACGGCACGATACGCGGTATCGTATTCCAAAGGCAACAGAGGAAATAAGGCAAATTGACGATCGGAAAACGTTTGATTCGGATCGTTGCTTGCCGTCAACACCTTAACCTCCTCTATCTCGGATTTACCCTGATAAAGCTTGAACGACCGCATTTTGATTTTTCCGGCAGATTCCGAAAAAGCGATGCTGACCGGGTTGCCGGTAAATTCGTAACCAGGCATGGGATCGGGGTGTTCGCCGTGAAAATCCGGCATGGCAAAATCACCTTGCGGATAAACGACATATAAGAACTCGCGTTGCGCCTTGACTTCGTCCGCATAAACAATGGCATTGTTGTTGCAGGCATTTTGATAATAACGCCTCCCCGGTTCAGGATAAACCCTGCCTAAACCGCAATAAAAATTAAACTGATGATTTCCCTGATTGATGGCGACCGATATGCGCCCATCACGATGCTCAAATGCCGCACCGGCTTCATCAATGCCTTGTTCCAATAGAGAGAAGCGGTGATAAATTGCGGTCATCAAACCGTCAATCTGCTGCTGAACCGGCAAATTGGTATCCATATCTTCAGGATACGGATAAAAACCGGTGGTGATATTTTCATGTACGCCATCATAAAGATAACCGACCTTGCGGGCGCGCTCATTCGGGCGGTAGCCGGTAAAAAACGGATTGCTGCGATGACGTTCGTCATGACCGTCTTCGGGATTCTGCAACAAATAACGCGCATGATTGCGGGCGGACTTTTCTAAAACCGACGAATGCGCCAAAGTCGGCAGCCCCGCGCCTGCACGCAAAAAATTCAGGTAAGCCAATCCGCCGAATGAAGACACGGAAGACCTGTCATGCGGCGACTCAGCATGAATCAGCTCGTCCTGAGAAATTCTATGGTTTTGCTGATAATAAAAAAAACCAAAAGCCGCAGCCAACAGCGCAAGCCAGAAAATGAGATTTTTCATATTGTTATAAATAGATAGTGGATTAAATTTAAATCAGGACAAGGCGACGAAGCCGCAGACAGTACAGA
>JVVZ01000363.1:0-2176 GCA_001062585.1 Neisseria meningitidis | reverse complement strand
CTTTGAGCTAAGGCGAGGCAACGCCGTACTGGTTTAAAGTTAATCCACTATAAACGGCAATTTTGTATGGGAACGAATAGCGAACAATAAAAAGGTCGTCTGAAAATTTCAGACGACCTTTTTTCATTTCATCAACAGCCTAGTGGAATCAATCCAGCTTTTTAAAGTGGCGGCGGCGTTCCAGTTCGCTCAGATAACGCTTGCGCAGACGGATGGACTGCGGCGTGATTTCAACGAGTTCGTCATCGTCGATAAACTCGACCGCGCCTTCCAGCGTCAGCTTGATCGGGGTAGTCAGACGCACGGCTTCGTCAGTGCCGCTGGCACGGATGTTGGTGAGTTTTTTACCTTTGAGCGGGTTGACCACCAAATCGTTGTCGCGGCTGTGGATGCCGATAATCATGCCTTCGTAGATTTTATCGTTGGGTGATACGAACATACGGCCGCGGTCTTCCAGATTCCATAAGGCATAGGCGACGGCTTCGCCTTGCTCTTGGGAAATCAGTACGCCGTTGTGGCGGCCGGGCATATCGGGTTTCACGGGCGCGTAGTCGTCGAATACGTGGCTCATCAAGCCGACACCGCGCGTCAGGGTCATGAATTCGCCTTGGAAACCGATTAAGCCGCGCGCGGGAATATGGTATTCGAGGCGGGTACGGCCGTTGCCGTCGCTTTCCATATTGGTCAGTTCGCCACGGCGGCGGCCGAGTTCTTCCATTACTGCGCCTTGGTTTTCGTCCGGTACGTCCACGGTCAGGTTTTCATAAGGTTCGCATTTTTGACCGTCGATGTCGCGGTACACGACGCGCGGCTTGCCGACTGCCAGTTCAAAGCCTTCGCGGCGCATGTTTTCCAACAAAATGGTCAGGTGCAGTTCGCCGCGTCCGGATACGCGGAACACGTCGGCATCGGCGGTATCTTCCACGCGCAGGGCGACGTTGGTTAGCAATTCTTTTTGCAGGCGGTCGCGGATTTGGCGGCTGGTTACGAATTTGCCTTCGGTACCCGCCAGCGGGCTGGTGTTTACCATAAAGTCCATGGTCAGCGTCGGTTCGTCCACGCTCAACATCGGCAAACCTTTGGGGTTGTCTTTGTCGGTAATGGTTACACCGATACCGATGTCTTCGATACCGGAAATAATCACGATGTCGCCGGCTTCGGCTTCTTCAAGCGGTACGCGCTCCAAACCTTTGAAACCCAAAAGCTGGTTGATGCGGCCTTGGGCGATTTGTTGATCGTGGTTCATCACGGCAACGACTTGACCGGGTTTGATACGTCCGTTCAGGATGCGGCCGATGCCGAGACGGCCGGTGTAGTTGTCGTAGTCGAGTTGGGAAATTTGCAGTTGCAGCGTTTCGTCCGCGCTGCCGCTCGGCGCGGGCGTGTGTTTTAAGATGGTGTCGAACAGCGGACGCATGTCGTTGCTCTCGTCGGTTTCTTCCAGTTTGGCGAAACCGGACAGGCCGGAAGCGTAGACAATCGGGAAGTCCAACTGTTCATCGGTTGCGCCCAAGTTGTCGAAGAGTTCGAAAGTTTGGTCGATGACCCAGCTCGGACGGGCGGACGGTTTGTCGATTTTATTGATGACGACGATCGGTTTCAGTCCCAAAGCCAAGGCTTTTTTGGTAACGAAACGGGTTTGCGGCATCGGGCCCTCCTGCGCATCTACCAACAATACGACGCAGTCCACCATACCCAAAACGCGCTCCACCTCGCCGCCGAAGTCGGCGTGTCCCGGAGTGTCGACGATGTTGATGTGGTAGCCTTCGTAATCGATGGCGGTATTTTTGGCGAGGATGGTAATGCCGCGTTCTTTTTCAAGGTCGTTGCTGTCCATCACGCGTTCGTCAACCTGCTGGTTGGCGCGGAATGTACCGGATTGGCGCAGCAGTTGGTCAACTAATGTGGTTTTGCCGTGGTCGACGTGGGCGATGATGGCAATGTTGCGAATTTGTTTCATGGTGATATGTATTTCAAATGATTTTTATCAAAAAAGTAACTCGCGATTATATCACGGTTCATCTTATCGGACGGAGGGGGAGCAGATTAAATTTGAATCGGTACGGCGTTTGTTCCGGTTCAACTGTCATTCACTATATGCGTACTGCGGCACAGTTTGACGATATAGTGGATTAACTTTAAACCAGGACGGCGTTACCTCGCCTTAGCTCAAAGA
>JVVZ01000362.1:0-216 GCA_001062585.1 Neisseria meningitidis | reverse complement strand
TCAGGAGCTGAAATTTAGGGCAAAAATTGAATCATTAGATAAGTAAATCCTCTTTGGGATAATCAGATTTTATTCTTCAGGTCGTTAAAAGTTTCAGACGACCTTTTCTACCGCCTAGCTACACTATGTGCGGCGGGCAACTCAGCGGCTCGAGAGAAAGGTAGACTGAGCGGTTCCGATACCGTCCGTGTGTGATGTTGTGTGAACAAGCACTTT
>JVVZ01000361.1:0-10209 GCA_001062585.1 Neisseria meningitidis | reverse complement strand
GATATGGAAATGATATCTATCATGTGGACAATATAAATGATACTGTCACCGAGCGGTGGTTCGAGGGTACTGATACCATTTACAGCAGCGTTTCTTACACAGCCCCAACCAACGTCGAAAACCTGACTTTGACAGGTAGCAATAACATCTTCGGCATTGGCAATTATGGCGACAATACCCTGACAGGCAACAGCGGGCATAATCGCTTGAGTGGCGAAGAAGGCAATGATACCTTGTATGGCATGAGCGGTGACGACACACTGTCAGGCGGCAATGGATATGACTATCTCAACGGTGGGGACGGTGATGACTATCTTGCAGGCGGTTTAGGCAGCGACACCATCGTCACAGGTGCAGGCAAAGACACCGTCGCCTTTACTGCAGCAGATATCCGTGAAGGCAGTATCGATCGTTTAACCGACTTTAACTCTGATATGGACAAACTCGACCTATCTGCTATGCGTTCTCTGCTGAGTGGCAACAGCGCAAATTTGAGCTGGTCAGAGATGTTTGTTAGAAACCCTGCTTATTACGATGCCGACCGTTCTTATCTCGTGTTCGATTCATATCAACAAACTCTTGCTTATCGTGCGGCAGGTGCAAGCAGTAATACCGTATTTGCAAAATTCGATAGCGACCAAGCAGTATGGTTGAACGCTTCCAATATCATCGGCTAAAGATTCGCTTAAAAACATCGTCTGAAAATCTAACTGTAGGGTAAAGTACATTACACTATAAAAAACTGCACCTTAGTAAACCTACTAAGGTGCAGTTTAATCTATTCTAAAGCCTAAAACACCATTTCAGACGACCTTCTTAGCAGAGAATGTGCTATTTTCTCTACTTTTTATTTGAAACAGGTTCGCAACCAGTATTACCGTTTTTAGTTGTTAACTTGGCTTTGGCCGATTCTGCATCGGTACATTTGTAGGCATTACCCAAACTATCCATCCAAACGGAAAGTTTGTAATTCGTCCCACTTTTCGGGGTAGCAAAAAGATAATAGGCTCTGCTGTGTTTAGAGTCCTTATCTTTCATTGCGCCACTGAAATCATATTTAGCCGCAACCTCAGATGTAGCCTGATATTTCTTAAAAAACCCTGTATCTCCCTCAATTTCATCTTTCATTTTGAGGGCGGGATTTTTGACCAATTTGGTTTTCAAGGAATTATTGATGATAACCAATTCAGCATGCGCCTGAGATTGATAGCCGCGTTCGATGTAATGGATATAGGAAGGGTAAGCGATGGTGCTGAGGATGCCGATAATAGCAATAACAATCAGCATCTCGACCAGCGTAAACCCTTGAAATTTAGTGATAGACGTATTCATGATTTTATCTATTTATTCATTAGCCACATAGGATTGCAGCATGACTACCGTATTTTCGTTTTTTCCCCATGCTTTAGCAGTGACGCGATAAATGGTACGGTTGTCGGTAGAATTGGTGCTTAGGTATTCGATGATATAGCGGGGAGGCTTTTTAGCCCCGCTATTTTTATCAATCGGGTATTCTCTACCATTAACATTGATACATTCTGTTTCTTTCTTAGAATGTGAATCAAGACATTCTGCATGCTTTCTTTTCCAAGCTTCTTCAACTTTGCTCAGATCTGCCTCACCTTTAACATCAATAATACCAGTTGGAGTAGTGTATTCTTTAACACTAAGCTGTTTAGCTCTGCAAAGCCCTTTGGAACATTGATCATTAAAAATCTGCGTGCCTTCTTCAATAGAATAGATATAGTCCTCACCTTCGCGTAATGCCGCCTCAGCAAGTGTAGTAGCAAATTTATGGTCGGCATCATTGGTACTGATTCGCTGCTCAGTATTGTAGGACTGGGTTGCCGTAACGACGAGCAGGGCAATGACGATCATGATCATCAGGACGATGAATAATGCAAAGCCTTTTTGTGCAGAAGCTTTAGCGGGAAGATAGTTTAGAGTAATCGGTCTGCGCATTTGTTTCCTCCGCGTACAGTTGCATTGATTTGATAGAGTTGAACTTTGTTTTCATCATTGCTTCCGCCAGCATCAATACTGCCGCTGTTCAACAGGAGTTCGATAGAGGCTGGAGTTTCATCACCAGACAGTGTCGTAGTATATTTAAATGTTTCATCTTTTGTCTTATCCTCCTGCTTCTGAGCATTTCCGGCAGGAGTTGGAGTAGGTGCAGACGCAGATGCCGTTTCACTTTCCTCAAATGTTTCAGGACAATTTTGGGTATAAAAGTAATGAATACTCATACTTTCAATTCCCTTAATCAGCAACTGCGGATTGCTCCACTCACCGTTTTTTGTCAATTGGAAACGGTAAAGACCTTTTTGCCCTCCGGCAGTACCGACAGCATAGGCATTCACCTCATGTTTCATTATGGAGATATTGCCTGCTTGGGAACTATCTGTCTTTAAAGCTGCTTTACTATCAGTAATGTCTTCTCCTGGTTTGGTAATATTTGTGCAGCTGCTGGCCACTACTGTTGCCGCATCTGATGATGCGGTATCTATGCCGTATTGGAAAATCAGCGCCTTACCGATCTGGGTAAAGTCCTTTATACCTAAAGAATCTGTTTCTCTGACAGCAGGAAGCATTTTTCCACTACCTTTAAGTTTGAGAAAATCTTTGGAGCCAGAGTCAGCGATAACGGCTTGGGCATCATAGGCCGACATATTGAAACAGCCGAAATTTCCTGCCATACGGGCATCACGTACGATTTGATTTGACGCATTGCGCAAATCCTGCTGAACATTTAAGCGCGCTGTGGCAGCAGTGTTCAAACTGCGTGCAGTGAAATAGCTGGAGCTGACTGCCAACAGGACTATCATGCTCAATGCGCTTGCCACAAGGAATTCAATCAGGCTGAAGCCTTGCATGCCTGTTTTGACCGGAATGTGTGAGCGGTTTTTATTATTCATTATTTTTCCCTTACGCGTACTTGGTAGGTGTAAATGATGGAATCTTCATATGTTTTGACATCACTTGCGGCTTTACCGCCTTCCAAATCTTTAAGCCATAATACTTTGATAACAGTATCGGCACCTGCTTTTTTATCGCAATTTTCGTGAAAAGCCCCGTCATAAGTAGGCTCCTTATTCAAACTATCTTGGCATACTGAATAGTAGAACGCGGAGTCAGGAAGAGCTGCTTTCAGTTCGTCATGAAATTTACCAAGCTGTGCTTTAGCCAACTCTTCTTTTTTCATACTCTCTTTCAGCGGTCCTTTTTTCAACGGCTCAGTAGAGGAATCACCATATGTGGTGTAGTAATCCCTATAATTTTTACACCACCCTCTATCGCGCCCACCCTTGGTAGCTCCCGCTTGATGAGTATCGCATTTTTCAAGTCTAGGATTAATCAGCATCCCTTCGACTAAATTTTGAGTAAGTTGCGATACGATAGTCTGTCCTTCCGCTTCGCGAACGCTGGAAACGGTACGCAACTGGATGGCGAGCAGGGCGAGAACGCCGATTGCGAGGACAAACATGGCGACCAAAACTTCAATTAAAGTCATACCTGATTGATATGGCTTAGAGGAACTTACCGATCTCGTTTTGGCGAAACTCGTTCCGTTCGTTTTCAGATGACCTTTTGTACGTAATGTCATGGGTTTCATAGAGCTATATTTTATTATTGGGGTTGTTTGTTGGATTTTGCTTTAGATTCTGCATATTTGCAGAGATCACGTGAATCTGACTTGGCGCAGATTTCCACTCGTCCGCTACTGTCGACCAACACAATGCTAGCACGAGACTTTTTGGTGCTTTCTGTAGTTGCGGCGGAATCGGTCATGCTGATTTTGATATAGCCGTCCGAGTAGGTAAAATCTGTTTTTTTACTGGGTTTATTAACAGAATAGCCAAAAGTACCGTTCGGCTGGAATGCGAAGAAAACAGGCTGTGAATCAGAGTCTTTACCACCGAATTTGACATGATCAAATTGATAGGTGACTTTATTCGCATCCTTGGCGTTCAAGACAATAGTGCGCAGGAAAATATCCGCTCTATCATCATTGTAGTTAACATCACCACTCTTATCAGCATAGGCCAAGATGCCACTTTGATTGTATTTGGTATCACATTTATTGTCTGGAATCCCGTTTTTTCTGATTTGTACGGGACAGACATAGACAGGGAGATTGAGGCGGACTGCTTCGGCTCGTGCGAAACGCAAGAGGTTTGCCACCTGCTCTGCCTGACTGGCTGCGCGGCGGGAGGCAATCCATTCGCTCATATTGGGAAGGGCGATGGTGGCCATGATGGCGGTAATAGCGATCACGACCAACAATTCGATTAAGGTAAAACCTTTTTGTTGTGCGTACATGAGTAGTAAAAACGTCTAGAGTTAAGTAATGTGTTTTATCATCCGGCTTAGAATGTTTTTATCGCCGGTAATTATGCGGTTTGGCTCATTCTAAACGATATTGGGATGAATTGCCTAATAAAATATGAAATTTGCTTGGTTTTTAGACTGATTTGTCTCAATCTTCCATCAATGCGGATTCGGGAATGTAGGCTGCATTGTCGAATTTGGTAAATTGTCCCATCCAAGTGAGGAATACTTTCCCGACGGGACCGTTACGGTGTTTACCGATAATACATTCCGCAAGGCCTTTCATTGGCGATTCTTGGTTATAGTATTCGTCGCGGTACATAAACATAATCAGGTCGGCATCCTGCTCGATGGCACCGGACTCCCGCAAGTCGGACATCATTGGGCGCTTGTCGGTACGTTGCTCTACGGTACGGCTCAACTGCGACAAAGCAATGACGGGAACTTGCAGCTCCTTCGCCAAGGCTTTGAGGGAACGCGAAATTTCGCCGAGTTCAGAGGCGCGGTTGTCCGAGCGGCCTGAGCCTGCCATTAATTGCAGGTAGTCAATCACGATTAAGCCCAATTTTCCGTTGAACTGGCGTGCAAGACGACGGGCGCGGGCGCGCAATTCGAGCGCGGTCAAGCCCGGTGTTTCGTCAATATACATAGGCGCATCGGAAAGCTTGACTACTGCTTCGTTCAGACGACCCCAATGTTCATCTTCCAATCTGCCTGTTTTCAAGACGCTCTGATCAAGCCTGCCCACCGAACCCAGCATACGCATCACCAGTTGCGTGCCGCCCATCTCCATCGAAAATACGGCGACAGGCAGCTTGCCCTCTACGGCAACGTGTTCCGCAATATTGATCGAAAAGGCAGTTTTACCCATAGACGGACGACCTGCCACAATAATCAAATCGCCCGGCTGGAGACCTGAGGTTTTTTTATCCAAGTCGATAAACCCTGTCGACACGCCGGTCACTTCATCGGGATTTTCGCGTGAATAAAGCATGTCGATGCGCTCGACCACTTCCTTCAAAAGCGCAGGCATTTCGAGAAAGCCCTGTTTGGACTTGGCGGTACTTTCCGCAATTTGGAACACCTTGTTTTCCGCTTCATCCAAAAGCTGCCCCGCATCCCTGCCTTGCGGATTGTAGGCGCTACGGGCGATTTCGGTACCAACTTCGGCAAGCTGGCGCATAATAGAACGCTCGCGCACGATTTCGGCATAACGGCGAATATTTGCAGCAGACGGCGTGTTTTGTGCCAAGGTAATCAGATAATTGAACCCGCCTGCCGCCTCCAATTCTTCGTTACGCTCCAAACTTTCCTGAACGGTAATCACGTCGGCAGGACGGCTTTCGTTAATCAGATTGGCGATGGCGCGGAAAATCAGGCGGTGTTCGTGTCGGTAGAAGTCTTCACCGGTAACCACATCGGCGATTCTGTCCCAAGCCGAATTCTCGAGCAAAAGACCACCCAAAACGGATTGCTCCGCCTCCATAGAATGCGGCGGCAGCGACAACGCGTTGACTTCGCGGTCTTCAGACGACGTATCGGGATAATCGTTCATGGCAGTTGCTCTTAGGCTAAAATGGGAGTCCGCTATTATAGCGTAGTGGAAATCGGGTTGGCATTACCTTTGTTCTGACTTGCCTACCATCAAGAAATAGATAGGTCGTCTGAAAATTTTCAGACGACCTTTTTGCTATAATTCTCCATTTCCCCGAACCAAAAACAGGCGGCAATATGGAAGTCATCCAATACCCAAATTCCCCCTTCAAACTCCACCAACCCTTCCCACCCGCCGGTGACCAGCCCACCGCCATTGCCGGCCTGCTCGAAGGGCTTTCAGACGGCCTTGCCTATCAAACCCTGCTCGGCGTAACCGGTTCGGGCAAAACCTACACCATGGCGAACGTCATCGCCCAAAGCGGCCGACCCGCCATCATCATGGCGCACAACAAAACCCTTGCCGCCCAGCTCTACGCCGAAATGCGCGAGTTTTTTCCTGAAAACGCGGTGGAATATTTCGTCTCCTACTACGACTATTACCAACCCGAAGCCTATGTACCCAGCCGCGATTTGTTCATCGAAAAAGACAGCGCGATCAACGAACACATCGAGCAGATGCGCCTTTCCGCCACCAAAAACCTGATGACGCGCGACGACGTGATTATCGTCGCCACCGTGTCCGCCATTTACGGTATCGGCGACCCGACCGAGTATCAACAAATGGTATTGTCCGTCAAAGAAGGCGACACCATCGAGCAGCGCGACATCATCGCCACGCTCGTTTCCATGCAGTACGAACGCGGCGATTTGGACTTCAAACGCGGCAGCTTCCGCGTGCGCGGCGACGTGATTGACGTGTATCCCGCCGAAAGCTCCGAAAACGCCCTGCGCATCAGCCTGTTTGACGACGAAATCGACCGACTCGATATGTTCGACCCGCTTTCAGGCAGCCTGCACCAGCGCGTCGGTCGTTACACCGTCTTTCCGTCCAGCCACTACGTTACCCCGCGCGACACCGTATTGCGCGCCTGCGAATCCATCAAAGAAGAACTTCGCGAACGCATCGAATTTTTCGCCCGCGAACAACGCCCCGTCGAACAACAACGCATTGAGCAGCGCACCCGTTTCGACCTCGAAATGCTCTACGAAATGGGCTTCTGCAAAGGCATCGAAAACTACTCCCGCCACTTCTCCGGCAAAAAAGAAGGCGAACCGCCGCCCACGCTGATGGACTACCTGCCCGACAACGCCATCATGTTCATCGACGAAAGCCACGTTACCGTTACCCAAATCGGCGGCATGTACAAAGGCGACGCCTCGCGCAAGCAAAACCTCGTCGATTACGGCTTCCGCCTGCCTTCCGCCCGCGACAACCGCCCGCTCAAATTCCACGAATTTGAAAAAGTCATGCCGCAAACCATCTTCGTTTCCGCCACCCCCGCCAAATACGAAGAAGAACACGCCGGACAAGTGGTCGAACAAGTCGTCCGCCCCACAGGGCTGGTCGACCCTCAAATCATCATCCGTCCCGTCGCCACCCAAGTCGACGACTTAATGAGCGAAATCAACGACCGCATCCAAAAAGGCGAACGCGTACTCGTTACCACCCTCACCAAACGTATGGCGGAGCAACTCACCGACTATTACAGCGAACTCGGCATCAAAGTGCGCTACCTGCACAGCGACATCGACACCGTCGAGCGCGTTGAAATCATTAGAGATTTGCGGCTTGGCCTGTTTGACGTACTTGTCGGTATCAACCTTTTGCGCGAAGGCCTCGACATCCCCGAAGTCTCCCTTGTCGCCATCCTCGACGCCGACAAAGAAGGCTTCCTGCGCTCCCACCGCAGCCTGATTCAAACCATAGGCCGCGCCGCGCGCAACGTGAACGGCGTTGCCATCCTGTACGCCGACAAAATCACCGACTCCATGAAAGCCGCCATCGACGAAACCGAACGCCGCCGCGAAAAACAAATTAAGTTCAACGAAGAACACGGCATCGTACCGCAGCAGATTAAAAAACAAGTCAAAGACATCATCGACGGCGTGTACCACGAAGAAGACAGCGGCAAAGGTCGTCTGAAAGGTAAAGGTAAGAACAAGGTTAAAGTCGGCGAAATCCACAACGAAGAAGATGCGATTAAAGAAATCGCCAAACTGGAAAAAGCCATGCAGCAGGCGGCTAGGGATTTGCAGTTTGAAGAGGCGGCGGTGTTGCGGGATAGGATTCGTGGGATTAAAGAAGGATTGTTGTTTGGGGCGGAGTGATAGAGAAAGTTTTAATTTTTCAGGAGACAGCTATGGATAATATTAATATACTAGATTGGAATAATATTTCTGATAGGTATAACAGAAGTACAATATTGCTTGGAAATGGTTCAAGTATCGCGGTTAGTAATAGCTTTAATTATGGGTCATTGCTAGATAGAGCTAGAGAGAATTTTAACCAAAATGGTGATAGATTATTTGAGCGTTTTAGAACAGTAGATTTTGAATTAATACTTAGAATGGTATGGCAGAGTAAGGAAGTTATTGATTCAATTAATAACCATGATTGTGTGCATTATCGTAAGTTACAATGGGTATATGAAGACATTAGAAATGGTTTAATAGAATCTGTTAGAAACGTGCATCCAAGTTATTCTGATATTAACACTGAAGAAAAATTACAAAAAATTTCTAATTTTCTAAGAAATTTTGATACAATAATTTCATTAAACTATGACTTAATAATTTACTGGGCTTCACTAAATCAGCAAGATAACTCATATAGTTTTAAAGATTGTTTTATAGATGGTGAATTTTATGATAATTGGAAGAGATTAAGAGATCCTATTCGTGGGGCAAGATATTGTTCTTTAATTTTTTACCCGCATGGGAATTTAATACTATATAAGAATAATAAAGATATACTATCTTCTGAATTTAAATTTTCTTCTAATGAAGATGTGGGTTTGTTGGATACGATACTTAGTAGATGGGAAAATGGAGGTACTTCACCATTATTTATTAGCGAGGGGGTTACTGAGCAAAAAATAAAGTCAATTAAAAGTAGTTATTACCTATCAACAATATACAGGGAAGTATTGCCAGAGAGAAAAGAAACTTTGGTTATTTATGGATGGGGATTTGGTGAGCAAGATATTCATATTTTGAAGCAAATGAAAGAGTGTGGGATAAGGAATATTGCAGTATCAGTATATAATGAAAATGAAGAATATTGTCTAAATGCTCAAAGGGTTATTAGAAGAGAGTTGGGAGAAGCTGTGGCTGTGGATTTTTTTCATAGTAATAGTGAAGGATGTTGGATTTTCTAAATTAACAACCTACTAACTAACCTGACGCTACACTAACGCAATAAGCAAGCAAGCCGTAGCCAGCTTCCCCACCAACCTCGTGCATGGCTGCACCACATACTCTACCTGCGGGCGGCACAAACTTTAAAACCGAGGTGTAGGGTTTGTGCGGTACGCACGCGTTTTTTGCCGTTCAAACCATTGGTTCAAATTTTCAGACGACCTCAAACGTCGTCTGAAAATCTCTTAGTGCAAAGGTCGTCTGAAAACCGTGAATCCGTTTTCAAACGACCTTTGTTTCATTTCAGGCAACGAATATAATAACGCATAGGCTGATTCCTACCAGTTGATTCAAAGCCCAACGATAATCCATTAAAAAAGAATCCGACCATCATGACCTATCCGCAAACCCTGCAACAACTTCAATACTGGCTGACAAACAACCAAGCATCTCATGCAAACCATCTAAATTTCAATGCACATCCCCTTTCAGCCGATGAATTGCAGGCGATACGCGAATATACGCAAAACAGACTGCCTGAAAGCTATTATTTATTTTTACAACAATGCGGCACGGGGGATTTTTTCTATTCGTGGTACACCAGCATGCTCGATCAAACCGTATCTCAAACACCCAAAATAGAAATCTACAATCTCGCCCAACTACAAGAGCAAAACACCTATTACCAACAACTATTACGCGAAGAACTTGATGACCTACCGCCTGACGAACATCCCGACATAGGAGAAATCTTTATCATCGGCGCTCATCATAGCATGGGGGATTGGTTCGGCTTTGACCTGTCCCGTGTCGAACCCAACTTTGATATTTTTATCCACGATGCCGCCAATCCCGCCACCTATGCTGAGGAAGCCCAATGGCGACGGTTTGAAGACTGGATCATCCGTTGTGTGGAAAGCGAGGGAGAAGATACGCTTTAAACAAGCCGTAGCAAGCGTAGGTCGGATACTTGTATCCGACAAAACCTTTAACACTCCCATCATTGCAATTCATTGCAGCAATGCCCAAAATGTCGGATTCGAGAATCCGACCTTGTATATCGAAACACCCGTATCATAGCAACAA
>JVVZ01000360.1:0-273 GCA_001062585.1 Neisseria meningitidis | reverse complement strand
CCCGTTTTATGACAAAGGTCGTCTGAATAAACTATACTTTCAGACGACCCCTATTCATCACGGAGCTTATCCATGTCCATCCGTCTGACCACGCTGTCGCTTATTCTCGCCGCCACAGCCTGCACGCCCACCGTTTCCCCATCGGCAGAAACTTCACCGACCGTCACCAAATCCGCCATCGATACCGCCTACTGGACTGAACAGCCCTATTGCAGCGGTCGCTATCAATTACGCCTGCCGTCCAAACGCCGTCATGGCAGTACGCACCTTGAT
>JVVZ01000359.1:0-1371 GCA_001062585.1 Neisseria meningitidis | reverse complement strand
AACGGGCAGGTACAGCATGTCGTACTGCGCATCGCGCCAGTCGGTTTCGGGCAAACCGTTTCGGGCGTTCTCTTCTTTGTTCGGCACCTTCCATTGGTGCTGGGCGATGAGTTGGCCGTTTTCGTTGTAGTCGAAGCAGAGTAAGGGTGGGACATAGGCAAGGTCGTCTGAAAATTGATTTCAGACGACCTTGATGTTTGGAAGGACTCAACCTAACCTACGTTTGTCATAGAGAAAAGTCCATCTAACAATTTCTATGATTTATTTTAATCCCAATAACTATCTAAATTGTTTAATTTCTTCCACTCCCCCAAAGAATAAAGAAAAGGCAAAGAAAAATTTTCCAATATTTTGTCCTTTAAGTTTTCTGATACCATAAATGCTCCTGAATAATTATGTTTGGAAGATAATAAAATATCCTTATCTGAATTAGTATATGCTTCCAGCGAAAAATCTTCTTCATCTAATTCTAAATCTGGATAAACAATCTCATCCTCAATTTCCCAATCAATTATTCTTATCAAATAATAGGTTTCATTCGTCAAGAGCTCTCCTTTGGTATTGACAATAATCACTTTGCTCATGCCAAAATTATGACTAAACCCGTATTTTTTAATAAATTCTAAAAAACGTGCCGACATAATAAAGAAGTCATTATATGGTAGAAAATCAAAAGTAACGTCTCGGGCTTTTTTCAAGCATATATACACTTGTTCAGGCATTGGGGGAATTTTTTGACCTTTTAGGAACCAACTCCATGGAAAATCAAAATCAGGATGCGTTTTTTTAGGGTTAAACTTCTCTGATATACCTAGAACTCCACTGCTTACTCGTGGCAACCCCATTTTTTCTGCTTTATCCATGCTTTGCAGAGCATATCCCCACACTAATAATTTTTTCATAATATCCTCTTAAGCTAATCGTTTTGGTGAGTTGGCAGATCCACATCCTCCAACGGATATGGACTTACTCAAACGTTTTTTCAACCTTTCTTGTAAATCCTGTACACGTTGTCGCGCTTGTTCTGCTGTAATTTTTCCTTGTTTGAATTCTTTTCTTATTTTTTTCAATTCGCGACTTACGCTGTCATTGTAATTATTGTGTGAACCGCGATGGAAAAATTCTCTAAGTGAGCTTCGAGCATTTGCTTCAGTTGAAGGCATATACAAACCATTAGTCCAACTATCTCTGCCTAATCCTTTGCCCTTCATACCAATAGCGTTAAAAAATGCTTTGTTTTCTTTCCAAACTGCCTGTGGAATCAAATGATGTGTTTGCCAAGAAGAATTTGGACGAAACATGTTTTGAGACTCCATACTTAGAACGTGTTCATTGTCTCAGCCTCTGCTGTAAACTATCGGCATGAACAGA
>JVVZ01000038.1:0-16322 GCA_001062585.1 Neisseria meningitidis | reverse complement strand
AAATCAGGACAAGGCGAGGCAACGCCGTACTGGTTTAAAGTTAATCCACTATAACCCGTTTTGCCCATCCTGTTCCCGCTTCACGGAATCCCCTTTTCAGACGACCTTTCCCCCGTCTCGCCCGCACGATTTACGGTATAATTCCCCATCTTTATCCATTGTTTTCCCAAGCATAAACCATGACACGCAAAATCCTCGTTACCTCCGCGCTGCCCTATGCCAACGGCAGCATCCACCTCGGCCACATGGTCGAACACATCCAAACCGACGTTTGGGTGCGCTTTCAAAAACTGCGCGGCCACGAGTGCCACTACTGCTGCGCCGACGACACCCACGGCACGCCCGTGATGCTTGCCGCGCAAAAACAAGGCATCGCGCCCGAAGACATGATCGCCAAAGTGCGCGAAGAGCACCTCGCCGACTTCACCGGCTTTTTCATCGGCTACGACAATTATTACAGCACCCATTCCCCGGAAAACAAAAAGTTTTCCCAAGACATTTACCGCGCGCTGAAAGCCAACGGCAAGATTGAGAGCCGCGTCATCGAGCAGCTTTTCGACCCCGAAAAACAAATGTTCCTGCCCGACCGCTTCGTCAAAGGCGAATGCCCCAAATGCCACGCCCAAGACCAATACGGCGACAACTGCGAGGTCTGCGGCACGACCTATTCCCCGACCGAACTGATTAACCCGTATTCTGCCGTTTCCGGTGCCAAACCCGAATTGCGCGAATCCGAACACTTCTTTTTCAAACTGGGCGAATGTGCCGACTTCCTCAAAGCATGGACTTCCGGCAACAACCCGCACGACGGCAAGCCCCATCTGCAAGCCGAAGCCCTCAACAAAATGAAAGAATGGCTGGGCGAAGGCGAAGAAACCACCCTGTCCGACTGGGACATCTCCCGCGACGCGCCGTATTTCGGTTTTGAAATCCCCGACGCGCCGGGCAAATACTTCTACGTCTGGCTGGACGCGCCCGTCGGCTACATGGCGTCGTTTAAAAACCTGTGCGACCGCATCGGCATCGATTTCGACGAATACTTCAAAGCCGACAGCCAAACCGAGATGTACCACTTCATCGGCAAAGACATCCTCTATTTCCACGCCCTGTTCTGGCCCGCCATGCTGCATTTCTCCGGCCACCGCGCCCCGACCGGCGTGTACGCACACGGCTTTTTGACCGTGGACGGACAAAAAATGTCCAAATCGCGCGGCACCTTCATTACCGCCAAATCCTATCTGGAACAAGGCCTGAACCCCGAGTGGATGCGCTACTACATCGCCGCCAAACTCAACAGCAAAATCGAAGACATCGATTTGAACCTGCAAGACTTTATTTCGCGTGTAAACAGCGACCTCGTCGGCAAATACGTCAACATCGCCGCCCGCGCATCAGGTTTCATCGCCAAACGCTTTGAAGGTCGTCTGAAAGACGTTTCAGGCAGCGCATTGCTGGCAAAACTCGCCGCCGAAAGCGAGGCCATCGCCGATCAATACGAAAGCCGCGAATACGCCAAAGCCCTGCGCGACATCATGGCATTGGCAGACATTGTCAACGAATACGTTGATGCCAACAAGCCGTGGGAGCTGAACAAATTTCTGGAATCTCCGAAATACAAATGGAGATTTACTAAGGAACCTAATGCTAAATTAGCAGACTTACCTGAATTTAATGATGCAAATGATGCACTTTTTACCAAACGAGTCATTATTAAAAATGATTTAGATGATTTAAATAAATTTATTAATTCACTTCCTAAAAATAAAAAAGATATTTTCCAAAAAGAAAAAGAAACTTTTTCATTGGAAAATTATGAAAAAGTTAAAGAATCAATTCTAGGGTATTCACAAGAGAAAGGAAAAAAAATTCTCGAGAATTATAATAACGCCCCTAACCGCAGCCAATCCACCCTGAACTTAGAGGAAATTCAATCTGAAGATTTGGCGACTACTATTGCTGACTTATGGATCAATATTAAGGTACTGGATACGCATCATATATTAGATGATTTGCTGCACGAAGTATGCAGCGAACTCATCAACGCCTTCACCATGCTGACCGCCTACCTCGCCCCCGTCTTGCCGAAAGTAGCCGAAAACGCCGCCAAATTCCTGAATTTGGAAGCCATCACTTGGGCGAACACGCGCGAAACCCTAGGCGAACACGCCATCAACAAATACGAACATTTAATGCAACGAGTGGAGCAAAAACAAGTGGACGATTTAATCGAAGCCAACAAACAAAGCATTCAGACGACCCCCGCGCCTGTTGAAGACAGCAAATACGAAAAAGTCGCCGAACAGGCGAGCTTCGACGACTTCATGAAAATCGACATGCGCGTCGCCAAAGTATTGAACTGCAAAGCCGTCGAAGGCAGCACCAAGCTCTTAAAATTCGACCTCGATTTCGGTTTTGAAAAACGCATCATCTTCTCTGGCATCGCCGCGTCTTATCCCAACCCCGCCGAATTGAACGGCCGCATGGTCATCGCCGTCGCCAACTTCGCCCCGCGCAAAATGGCAAAATTCGGCGTATCCGAAGGCATGATTCTCTCCGCCGCCACCGCCGAGGGCAAACTGAAGCTCTTGGATGTCGATGCAGGCGCGCAGCCCGGGGATAAAGTGGGCTAAAACGCTGAAAAAAGCTGTCTGAAACCATGCAAGATGTTCGGACAGCTTTTTTTGTATCTTCAAACCAAGGAAAAACCGATGAAAAAACTGCTTTTTATCTTATTGGGGCTGGCAAGTTTTAATGTCTATGCCAACGGCTGCGGCGGAGAGTACCAGCCCGCCACGGGAACTTGCCGCATTATCGACAGCTCGGGACGGCAGATTTTATACAATGTCGGTACGCCCCAATCTTCTAACGGTGGTTCTGTTCAAAACAGTCCTAAAGTCGTCAACATCAATGTCCCGTCCAAATACGGCGCATGGGCAATTAATCCTAAAACGGGTATTTCAGGCGGGGCACTCAATATGAATTCCCGTGCTGCCGCAGAAAAAGAAGCGATTAAAACCTGTGAACAGGGCGGGCGTAATGCACCGTGTAAAGTAGAGGCTTGGGTGAGAAACGGTTGTATCGCTGTTGCCCAGGGAAAATCCGGCAGCAAGTGGAAGTCCTTTTTTGGGACAGAAGCATCTCCCGGTCTGGCAGAACCGTCGGCATTAAGAAAATGTCGGGCTTCAGGGCTTCCGCAATGCGAAATCACCACGCCCGAGGGCTGCTCAATGCCTAAATATTGACAGGCAAAAGGTCGTCTGAAAGTTTTCAGACGACCCCTATATATAAACTATTCATGATTTTCCCATCTGTTTTTTGAAAGTACCCATATGAAAAAAGCCTTTGTATTTTCTTTGCTGCTCGCCGGTTTGTCCGCTTCTGCCGCCGCGCAAAATCAAACCGGTGCGCCATCCGATCCTGCGGCAGATAAAAAGCTTGCCGCCGAGTGCGGGCAATTGTTTAAAGACACCAATACTTTGGCGAACGGTTCGCTTTGTTATCGGGACAATAAAGAGACCGCCGAATATTTCAACCTTTTGTCTATGGTTTTGTTGTTTAACCATCCGAAAGTCGATCAGTGCCGACAATATCCGAAACTGGAGGAAGAATTCAAAAAACAAAGCTTTCACCATCTCGAAGATAAGGAGTTGAAGCGCCTTTGCGGGGAAAGCCGTGAGGAACGCGACCGTTTGCGCCGCCAGGTAGAGGCGTATATGGACAGTAAGATAAAACAGTATGCGGAAGAAGAAGCCCCGCGCCGCGGTGTTCCCGTTGACGAATTGCTGCGTAAAACCGTTGCCGAAGAAGCCGAACGCCGCGCCAAAGCCGATGCCTTTATCCGTCAGAAGGATGGCAGATAGGGACGGACGGGGTCGTCTGAAAACTTCGGGCATGAATGTACTGGGTTCCGACATTCATGCTTTATTTGAAAATATCATTCCGGGTTTAAAAGGAAAAACCATGAAACAATCTGCTTTAGGCTTACTTGCTTTGATTTTATCTTTTTCAGCCGCCGCGCAAGAGCCGGCCGTCAGTTTGAATGCGGAGCAGGTCGAACATTGCCGGCAAATGCTGCAAGATACGGTGCTGATTGAGGCTACGGCGAATGTATGCGGCGGGGACAATGAGGACATCAAAGACTATGCCGGGCATTTATACTCTTTGTACATGGCTGCCAATCCGCAAGCCTTGCAATGCGTCAATTACAGCATGGCGATGAAAAAAGCGGGGAAACCGCTGCCTCATTACGGCTATTCCCCCGATCAAGACAGTAAGCAATATTGCGCCCAAAGCCGCAAAGAACGCCATCTTGCCCAACAACGCGCCGAGGCTTTGGTTGAAAAAGAGCTGCCGAACATTGCCCGCAAAGTCTCCGAAGAATCGAATGCGCTTTATCAAGAGCATCAAAAGCAATTGGCGCAACGACAAAATGCAGAACCGGATAACTGGGAAAAACCGAAATCTTCCAAGCAAATCTTGAACGAAATGCGCGAACAACTGGCAGCCAGCCGTAAAAAAGCGGAAATTGCCCGCCGGAAAATAGAAAAACAGTAACGAAGTTTCGGACAATACGGACAGACGGTCTGCCCTGACCGGATACAAGAAACCCGCTTTTTGAAGCGGGTTTTTGTTTTGGAATCGATTAAGGTTTTCAGACAACCTTTTAGCAGAAGAAACTAATTGAAGCGGTTAACTGATTTTCGGTTTATTTTTACAAAAATAAATAGTGTTGACAATTTTTATGGTGGTAATTAATGTACTGATACTTTATTTGAAGCTTTAAACGGTCCTGCGTGCTGCAGCATACAAAAAATTAAATTTAATCAAGAGAAAACAATTTATGGAGCAACTATTTATTCCCGGCAGTATCATTGCCGATTATTTTTATCTCGGTCTTTTCCTGCTGGTTGCCGCGTCTTTGATTGCGGGCTATGTCGATGCTATTGCGGGCGGAGCCGGGCTGATTTTGATTCCCGCGTTTTTGATGGTCGGCTTGCCGCCGCAGGTCGCGTTGGCACAGGAAAAATTGGTGAGTACCATCGGTACGGTGGCTGCGATTAAAAACTTTATGAAAAGCAGTTCGATTGTATGGCGCATTGTGCCGGTCGGCATCGTTGCGGCTTTAATCGGGGCGTTCGTCGGTGCGAAAGTCATCCTGATTCTGCCTGTGGAAACCATCAATTACATCATTCTTGCGTTTTTACCCATAGGCTTGCTGGCAACTTTGTTCAAAGGCGTTTTGCTGAAAAAAGACGATGAACGCGGCGAGATAAAAAAATCTGCCGTCGCTGTCTTTTTAACTTGTCTGATTGTCGGTTTTTATGACGGTTTTTTCGGACCGGGCACGGGCAGCATTTTCATCATCGCTTTGTTTGTCATCAACAAATTGTCGTTGTTGCAGGCTTCGGCTACTTCCAAAATTTTCAATTTTGCTTCCAATATCGGGGCATTCGTTGCTTTCTTGATAGCGGGGAAAATGGCGTTCCTAATCGGAATCCCGATGATTTTGGCGAATTTGTTGGGCAACCATTTCGGCAGCCTCCATGCTATCAATTCAGACGGGGAAATCATCCGTAAGGTTTTGGTCGTAACGGTTTTGCTGATTATTGCTTCGATGGCATATAAGGCTTTTTCGGCTTGACGGGCAGATGTTGGTAAAAGGTCGTCTGAAAACTTGGAAATCAGGTTTTCAGACGACCTTTTTAGCTTTTGGCAGATTGGATTTCTAAACTGCCCGCTTTAAGCCAACTTGACGGCAAGTTCTGCCAGCCGTTTGCCTTGTGCGAAGGCGATGTCGTTTTCTTCGGCGGTCAGGACGGGTTTGCCGTCGTGTCCGGCGACGTGGGATGCGCCGTAGGGGGTGCCGCCGCTTTGGGTGTTGCTGAGGGCGGATTCGGTGTAGGGGATGCCGCTGATGATCATGCCGTGGTGCAGGAGGGGGAGCATCATGGTGAGGAGGGTGGTTTCTTGTCCGCCGTGTTGGGAGGAGGTGCTGGTGAAGACGGTGGCGGGTTTGCCGGCGAGTTCTGCACCGAGCCACAGGGGGATGGTGCCGTCGATGAAGTATTTCATGGCGGCTGCCATGTTGCCGAAGCGGGTGGGGCTGCCTAGGGCGAGGGCGGCGCAGGTTTTGAGGTCTTCGGCGGTGGCGTAGGGGGCGCCGCTGTCGGGGATGTCTTTTTCGACGGCTTCGCAGACGGTGGAGACTTTGGGGACGGTGCGCAATACGGCTTCGCAGCCTGCGACGCTTTCGATGCCACGTGCGATTTGGCGGGCGAGGTTGAGGGTGCTGCCGTTTTGGGAGTAGTAGAGGACGAGGATTTTGAGGGGATTTGGGTTCATTTGGGTATTCCGTTACAATGGGGTTGGTGGGAAATAGGTGTTAATTTCGCTGAGGCTGTGTTTTCAGACGACGTGGTGTGTGCTGCGGGCGTTTTCTGTTTTTTATTTTCAATTCGTTATTTTTTCGGGAAAGATTATGCCGTTTTTGAAATGGTGGCAAGGTTTGTCGGACAGTAAGGCGTTTGCGTTTGCGTGGTTTGTGGTCCGGCGTTTCGATGAGGAGCGTGTGCCGCAGGCTGCGGCGAGTATGACGTTTACGACGCTTCTGGCTTTGGTGCCGGTATTGACGGTGATGGTGGCGGTCGCTTCGATTTTTCCTGTGTTCGACCGTTGGTCGGATTCTTTTGTTTCGTTCGTCAATCAGACTATTGTGCCGCAGGGTGCGGACATGGTGTTTGATTATATCAATGCGTTTCGCAATCAGGCGGGGAAGTTGACGGCGATTGGCAGTGTGATGCTGGTGGTGACGTCGCTGATGTTGATTCGGACGATTGATAATGCGTTCAACCGGATTTGGCGGGTCAATTCGCAGCGGCCTTGGATGATGCAGTTTTTGGTGTATTGGGCGTTGCTGACGTTTGGGCCGCTGTCTTTGGGCGTGGGGATTTCTTTTATGGTCGGGTCGGTGCAGGAATCTGCGCTGGCTTCGTCCCAATGGATGGGGGTGTTGCGGACGGCGGGGACGCTGTTTTTTGTAACGCTGCTGCTGTGGGGCTTGTACCGCTTTGTGCCTAATCGTTTTGTGCCTGCGCGGCAGGCGTTCGTCGGGGCTTTGGTCACGGCGTTTTGTTTGGAGACGGCGCGTTTCCTGTTTGCTTGGTATATGGGCAATTTCGACGGCTACCGCTCGATTTACGGGGCGTTTGCCGCCGTGCCGTTTTTCCTGTTGTGGCTGAATTTGCTGTGGACGCTGGTGTTGGGCGGCGCGGTGTTGACTTCGTCGCTGTCTTATTGGCAGGGCGAGGCGTTCCGCAGAGGCTTCGATTCGCGCGGGCGGTTTGACGATGTGTTGAAAATCCTGCTGCTTTTGGATGCGGCGCAAAAAGAGGGCAAAGCCTTGCCTGTTCAGGAGTTCAGACGACATATCAATATGGGTTACGATGAGTTGGGCGAGCTTCTGGAAAAGCTGGCGCGGCACGGCTATATCTACAACGGCCGTCAGGGCTGGGTGTTGAAAACGGGGGCGGATTCGATTGAGTTGAGCGAACTCTTCAAGCTCTTCGTTTACCGCCCGTCGCCTGTGGAAAGGGATCATGTGAACCAAGCCGTCGATGCGGTGATGACACCGTGTTTGCAGACTTTGAACATGACGCTGGCGGAGTTTGACGCTCAGGCGAAAAACCGGCAGCAGCCTTCTTGATTATGTTTTGAAACGGATAAAAGGTCGTCTGAAAACGGTTTTCAGACGACCTTTTGCTATAATTGGGCTTCATCGTCCCGTTCGGTTTGAAACCCTATGAAAACCCTCGTCCTTCTCCTGCTTTCCTTCTCCACTGCCACCGCTTTTGCCGCATACGGTTTGGGTTTGGGGCAGGAGCCGAAATATCCCGCCGACTTTCGCGCCTACGAATACGTCAATCCCGACGCGCCCAAAGGCGGCGTGTTTTCCCTACCGATACAGGGTGGCTTCGATACGTTCAACCCGTTTACCCTCAAAGGCGACAAAGAAGCCGGCGTCCTCACGCTGACCGTGGACATGCTCACGGACAACAGTTGGGACGAACCTTTCTCCATGTACGGACTGCTAGCGGAAGACTTTTCACTTGCCGAAGACGGGTTGTCGGCAACATTCAGGCTCAACCCGAAAGCCAAATTCCACAACGGCGACCCCGTCCTTGCCAAAGACGTAGCTGCCTCCTTCCGCCTGCTCACCCAAGACAAAGCCGCCAATCCCTTCTATCGCATATACTGGAGCGACGTAGCCAAAGTCGAAACGCCCGACGACAGGACAGTCGTTTTCCGCTTCAAACAGCGCAATGCCGAATTACACATGGCATTAGGGCAACTGCCTGTGTTTTCTCATAAAAGCTATCCCGAAGGGCTGGAAAAAGGCGCAAACAAAATGCCTATCGGCTCCGGTCCCTACCGTTTCGTCAAAGCAGACATCGGGCGCATGAGCGAATACGCGCGCGACAAAAACTACTGGGCGCAAAACCTGCCGACCCGCAAAGGCAGATATAACTTCGACACCGTCCGCTTCAAATATTTCAAAGACAACAGCGTCCGCCTCGAAGGCCTCAAAGCCGGGCAATACGACTTCGTTTACGAAAACATCGCCCGAAACTGGGCGCGGGGCTATTCCGACGAAATGCTCGCCAAACGCGGCATGGGCAAACACGAATGGATACAGAAAAGCGACGCCGGCATACAGGGCTTCGTCATGAACCTGCGCCGCGCCCCGTTCAACAACATCCTCGTGCGGCAGGCGATGGTCGAGAGTTTCGACTTTGAAAGCATCAACGCGCGTATTTTCTACGGCGCATACCGCCGCAGCAACAGCTTCTTCACCAACAGCGAGATGGCGGCGACAGGCAAACCGCAAGGCGCGGAACTGAAACTGCTCCAGTCCCTCGGCAACACCCTCGATCCCGCCGTCCTGAACCGACCCGTCCCCGAGCCGCCCCAAACCGACCCGAAGACAGGCATACGCCCCAACCTGCTCAAAGCCCGCGCACTCTTGGAAAAAGCAGGCTACCGCTATAAAAACGGCAAACTGACCGACAGCCAAGGCAAACCCCTGACCTTCGAGTTCCTGACCGCCTCCAAAACCTACGAACGTATTACCGCCAAATGGCAGCGCGACCTCGCCAAAATCGGCGTAACCATGAACATCCGCGTTACCGACCCCGCCTTATACCAAAGGCGGCTCAACGATTTCGACTTCGACATGACCATTACCGCCTATGCCAACAGCGAAAGCCCCGGCAACGAACAATACGATTATTTCGGCTGCGAAGCCGCCAAAATCCCCGGCAGCCGAAACCTCGCCGGCGTGTGCCGCCCCGAAGTCGAAAAACTGCTCAAACATTTCGGCAGCTTCACCAACCGCGAAGAGCTGAAAACCACCTCCCGGGCACTAGACCGCACCATCCGCCACCAATACATCATCGTCCCCGCCTGGTACGCCGACCGCTACCGCGTCGTTTACCGCAACAACCTCGGCATCCCGCAACAACTGCCGAAATATTACGACCCGGTATTTTTTTCGCTGAGTAGCGGGTGGTGGAAATAGGAGGAGTGAGCAGATAAAAGGTCGTCTGAAAACGGATACGGCAGCAATGCGTAGCGTGGGTTCTACCCACAAAATGAACGCCAATTCGGCTGTTGTTTGATTTGGTTGTTGGATGATTGCGGTTGTCAGACGGTGGCTTTCGTGGGCAAAGCCCACGCTACTCGTTGCCGCAAGGCAACTTGTCCCTTCCCCGTCCGGCGGGGGAAATTTGCGTACGTATGCTAATATATTGCGAGAATTGTGCCTGTCAGATTTAGCCGTAATGGCAAGGCATTATTTCATTACTCAAAAATTCTCTATGAATTAGATATTTAAAATAAAATATTAAAATTTTAGGATACGCACATGCAAGATCAGGAAGAAAGTAAAAATCAGGAAATACAAGAAAAGCAGGAACAAGAAGACAAGGGTGCCATGACCAAGTTGCAAGATGTGTTCAATCTTGCGCATGACCAAGCTCATCCCGATAAGATCGATGCCACTATCCGTGCCAATACTCGGGTGTCCGGAACGAATATGTGGGTATTGATGTTTGCCATTGCTGTGGCGAGTATCGGTCTAAATGTAAACAGCACGGCGGTAGTGATCGGAGCGATGTTGATTTCCCCGTTGATGGGGCCGATCGTCGGTATGGGTTACGGTTTGGCGGTGGGCGATACTGCGCTGATCCGCCAAGCGGTGCGCAATATTATGGTATTCGTCGCCATCAGTTTGGTTACTGCTACACTGTATTTTCTATTAACCCCGCTTAAAGAGGCGCAAAGCGAGCTTTTGGCGCGTACTCAGCCGACCCTTTGGGATGTGTTGATTGCCTTCTTCGGCGGTAGTGCGGGCATTGTGGCGCTGACCCGAAAAGAAGGAGGCAATGCCATACCGGGTGTGGCGATTGCGACCGCATTGATGCCGCCCCTGTGTACTGCGGGCTACGGACTGGCACATGGCAACTGGCAATATTTTTTCGGCGCTTCATATCTTTTTGCCATCAACTGCGTGTTCATAGCTTTTTCGACCTTGTTGTTTTCCAAACTGCTCAAGCTGCCGCGCAGGGGGTTGGTAACGGAATCCAAACGCCGGTTGCAAAGTATCATGATTACTGTTGTCGTGTTGGCTGTGATGATTCCGAGCGGCTATATGGCATCAGGACTGGTGCGCCAGGAACTGTTCAACACAAAAGCCAATGCCGCGATCACCGCCGCGCAGCAGCAGGAAAGTTTTTTTGTTCTTCGTAAGGTATTGAACTACAAGGAAAATAAAGTCGGTCTGATTGTCAACGGAACGGGTAATGCCGAGAAAATCATCGCCCTGTTGGAAAAAAGCCTTAATGCGTCGGGGGTAAAAGAGCCGGAGGTGAACGTGGTTTATGCGGGAGGGGATGGTGCCAAAATCGAAGAATTGCTGGCAAGCCGAAACAATCCGGTTCAGCAGCAAAATGAACTGAAAGAGCAGCAGGCCTATATCGATACCGTGCTTGCGGGCAAAACTGCCGATACCGCCGGTGCTGACGATGCAGCGGTACTCAAGGAATTAAAAGCCCAATATCCGGAAGCGGAAAAAATCGTTGTCGGACGCGGCTTGGTTTGGGAGAAAGCGCAAACAGAGCCTGTTTCCGAGCAGCCTGAAAGCGGCAAAAATACTAAATCGGAAACAGGCGAACATGACGATATTGTCGTGGTTTCGCTCGAATTTAAGGAGTCTTTGCCTGCCAAAGACCGCGAACGCTTACAGGCGTGGTTGAACCAGCGTTATGAGGGTAAGGCCGTGCGCATGTTTGTAAACACTCAAGTTTCAGATATATAACCCGTTTCACAAATACTCCGCCTGTCGGCTTTATCCGTTTTCAGGAAATAATTTTATTCTTTAACGACCAAATCCGCCTCAAACACGCCCCTCAAGGCGTTGGAGAGGCGGATTTCTTCGGTGTGTTCCAGCATGTCGCGGGTGATGTGCGTTTCGATGACTGCGTTTGCGCCCAAGTAGGTTTGCGGCTGCTGCAACACGGCTTGGCGCATGACGCCGTTGAGGATGTCCAAATCCAGAGACGGGGTGAGCCATTGCCCTTGGTATTTGACGAACACGTTGCTTCTGCCGCCTTCGAGCAGGAGGCCGTCTGAATTGAAAAACAGACTGTCAAACGCGCCTTGTGTTTCGGCGGTTTGCCATGCTTGGTCGTACAGGGCGCGGCGGGTGGTTTTGAAGCGGCGCAGGTAGTCGCGGCGCGGGAGGGGCTGCGGGGCGGGGATGACGCGCTGCGGGGCGGGCAGCTCGGCGGTGGCGGCATGGCTGAGGATGAGGCCGTCTGAAACGAGTTCGGCTTTCAGGCGGAAGAGGCCGTCGGGCAAGTCGGCGATGTATTGCCTGATTAGGGTTTCGCAATCGTCGGGCAGGGGCAGGTTGAGGGCTTGGGCGGAGGTTTTCAGACGGCCTAAATGCAGGTCGAGCAGGCGGCATTGCCTGTTTTCCACGCGCATGGTTTCGAAGATGCCGAAGGCGGGGCGCAATTCGTTGAGGAAACGGGCTTTCCAGCCGCATTCCCGATATTCGGCGGCGGGGTCGCTGTCGATGACGATGCCGGAACCGACGCCATACACTCCGTGATAGAGGTCGTCTGAAACGGGTTTGAGCAACAAGGTACGGATGACGACGTTGAATATGCCTTCAAACCCCAGCCCGCCCGCGCAGGGCTTCAGGTAGCCGATGCTGCCGGTGTACAGGCCGCGCGGTTCGGCTTCGAGCGATTCGATAATCTGCATGCTCATGCGTTTGGGTGCGCCGGTGATGCTGCCGCAGGGGAAGGTGGCGCGGAGGATGTCGGCGGCGGTAATGTGCGGCAGGGCTTGGGCTTGGATGGTGCTGGTCATCTGCCAAACGCTGCCGAAACGGGATACTTTAAACGGCTCGGGTACGCTCACTTTGCCGGTTTGGGCGATTTTGCCGAGGTCGTTGCGCAGCAAATCGACAATCATCACGTTTTCGGCGCGGTTTTTCGGGTCGGCTTGCAACTCGGCGGCGCGGCGTTCGTCTTGCCCGTCGCCCAAAATCGGCGCGGTGCCTTTCATCGGCTCGGTACTGATGGTGCCGTCCGAACCGATTTTGAGGAAGAGTTCGGGTGAGAAACACAGCGTCCACGCGGATTTCCCTTCTGCATCGGGCAGGTGGGACAAGACGGCATAGGGGACGGGCTGGCGCAGGCGGCGGTAGAGGCTGACGGGGTTGCCGTAGGCTTGCAGGTGCAGGCGGGTGGTGTAGTTGATTTGATAGGTGTCGCCGCGCCGGATGGCTTCGTGGATTTGGCGGATGTGATCGAGGTAATCGGCTTCGGATACGGAGGATTGCGGCGTGGAAATGCCGGCGGGGAGGTCGTCTGAATGTCGGGCAAGCCAGCTTGCGGCATCGGTGTCGGCGCAGTCGGCAAACCAGTGCAGGGTAAGATTGCCGCCGCGTTCGGATTCCATCCCCATCAGCGGCAAACCGAATTCGTAGTCTGCAAACAACACCGAATGCAGCCCTTTTTGCCAGCCCTTTTGCAGCGTATCGTTTAGCGAATCCAGTTCGTTATGATGGAAAAGGCAGCTTTCCACATGATTTTGATAGAGTTTTGCGCGGCCGCTTACGGCATCGTCAAACAGGGCGAAATAGGGCATGGCTGTGGTGCAAATAGCCTGATTATACGCCGTTTTTACACAAATTAGCAGACCGCGCCGAAAAAAATGGCGCAGTGTAATTTTATGTAGTCCGCTGAGGGGCAAAGGAGTAGAATCAAACCATACCACACCATATCATTTCAAACTTAATCAATAAGGAGACCCTATGGCAGATCATCAGTTAGAACCATTTGAAAACGTTGAATTGGGCGAAAAGCAAGACCAGTTGCAAGTTTTCGAAAAAGCCGTTTTGGAACACGAAGGACGCGGTACGGACGAAGATTCCGGCAGCGCACCGCTTCCCGCCAATTACCCCTACAAGCAACGTATGCGCCGCGCCGCATACGAAAAAGAAAAACAAAAGCTGCAAATCGAATTGCTGAAAGTGCAAAGCTGGGTCAAAGACTCCGGCCAACGCATCGTCAGCCTGTTTGAAGGCCGTGACGCCGCAGGCAAGGGCGGTACCATCAAACGCTTTATGGAACATTTGAATCCGCGCGGCGCGCGCGTCGTCGCACTGGAAAAACCGACCACCACCGAACGCGGCCAATGGTATTTCCAACGCTACATCCAAAACCTGCCGACCGCGGGCGAAATGGTCTTCTTCGACCGCTCATGGTACAACCGCGCCGGCGTAGAGCGTGTGATGGGCTTCTGCGAACCCAACGAATACCTGCTCTTCATGCGCCAAACCCCCGAATTGGAACGCATGCTCGTCGCCAGCGGCATCCACCTCTTCAAATTCTGGTTCTCCGTATCCCGCGAAGAACAACTGCGCCGCTTCATCTCCCGCCGCGACGACCCCCTGAAACACTGGAAACTCTCCCCAGTGGACATCCAGTCGCTCGACCGCTGGGACGACTACACCGAAGCCAAAAACGCCATGTTCTTCCACACCCACACCGGCGACGCGCCTTGGGTCATCATCCGTTCCGACGACAAAAAACGCGCCCGCCTCAACTGTATCCGCTATTTCCTGCATCAGTTGGACTACCCGGGCAAAGACGTGAAAGCCATCGGCAAAGTGGACGAAAAAATCGTCCTCGTCCCCGATACGCGCTACAAAGAGAAAACCGTCGATATCGGTCATGACTGATTGAGCGATCAGCCGTTTGAGCAGTAAAAAGGTCGTCTGAAAACCTGAAATATAGGTTTTCAGACGACCTTTTGTTTGTCTCAACCGTTTGCCTCAACGCAACGCCGACAGCCATTCGGGAACGCTATTCAAATTGTGCGAAATAAGACAATACGGTTTGCGGCAGCCATTGCAGGTTCAGACGACCCCCGTCGCGGCTGACGAAGCCGACGTGTCCGCCGTGTTCGGGCTGCAAAAGCGTGACGGACGGAGACACTTCGTCCGCATTCGGCAGGGCTTCGGGCGGCAGGAAGGGGTCGTTGACGGCGTTGAGCAGCAGCAAAGGACTGGCTACCGTTTTGAGCCAAGGTTTGCACGAGGCGCGGCGGTAATAGTCGAAACGGTCGGCGAAGCCGTGCAGCGGCGCGGTAAACGTATCGTCGAAATCGCCCAGCGTTTTGCATTTTTTCAACAGGGCGGCGACATCGCGGTCGGGATGGGCATTCTGCAAATCGGCAACGTCGCGGGCTTTGGGCAGTAACGAGTTCAAAAAATAACGGGTGTATAACAGGCGCGACATGCCTTTGTCGAAACGCGTACCCGCCAGCGTCGCATCGACCGGCGCGGAAACGGCGGCGGCGGCGCGGGGCAGCGCATTGCTGCCTTGTTCGCCCAAATATTTTGCCAAAGCATTGCCGCCGAGCGAAACGCCTGCCGCATAAATGACGGGATAACGAGCGGCAAGCGTGTCGAGCATAAAGGCGATTTCGGGCGTATCGCCCAAGTGGTAGAACACGGGCGCGGTATTGGGGATGCCGCCGCAACTGCGGAAATGGGCGACCACGCCGTTCCAGCCTTTGTCTTGTACCGCGCGCATCAGTTCGACCGCGTAATGGCTGCGGCTGCTGCCTTCTAAGCCGTGAAACAAAACCACCAGCGGCGCGTCGGGATTGGGGCTGTCGACAAAATCGTAGGCAACTTGTGCTTTGCCGGTGCTGTCGGGCAGCAACTCGCGCCGGTAAGCGGGGGAGGGGCGTTGCAGGAATTTGGCAAAGATGGTGTCGGCATGACCGTTGCGCAGCCAAAACGGCGTATTGGGCGATAAATTATTCATCGGAGGATATTTGGGAAACAGCCGGGTCGTCTGAAAGATAGCGACCCCGGAACACGAAATAATAAACCAACAACGCAGTCAGCGTGCCGTTTGTCCAGCCCGCCCAAACGTCGGTCGGGTAATGCACGCCCAAATAAACGCGCGAAAAGCCGGTACTCAGGGCAAAGGCAATGCCGATCAGCCACGCGACACGCCGATAGGGCGTCTCGCTGCACAACATAATCATCATGACGGCGATGGCGGCGGAAAAGGTGCTGTGTCCGCTGGGAAACGAAAAATTAGTCTCTTCAATCATGCGCGGCCAAAACAGCGGCCGCGGCCGCTCAAACCAATCTTTAATCAGCAGCATATTCAGCGTCGGTATCAAGGCGGCGCTCACACAAAACAATGCGCCGCGTCGGTTGCCAGCACGATACAGCCACCACGCCGCGATGCCGATTAAAGGCACGGCGATGGCGGTTTTGCCCAAATAATGCAAAACAGTGGCAATAGGGAAAAAGCCTTCGCCGATGTTATGGTGGACCCACATCATCAAAGGTTCTTCAAATTCAAAACCGCCGTGCGTGTGCAAACGGACGGCAATCAACACCGCCAAAGGCAAAAATACCACACCGGCTATGAGCGCCGTGCGGCGGAAACGGATATGAAAATTGTGCATAAATCAAATAAAAATAGAGATTTGGAAAAGTTTTCCTGTTAATGAGCCATGTTTGATAAAAAACATCCGAAAGTGATAGTGCTTTTTATTGATTGTTGATAATTATTGCCTTTTTCTTATTGATAAATTAGGTAAATACACAAAGTAACTATTCTGACAATGCTATTCTACCCGCCCGGCAAAGCGGTTCAATATAGTGGATTAACTTTAAATCAGGACAAGGCGAGGCAACGCCGTACCGGTTTAAAGTTAATCCACTA
>JVVZ01000358.1:0-5297 GCA_001062585.1 Neisseria meningitidis | reverse complement strand
ATAGTACGGAACCGATTCACTTGGTGTTTCAGCACCTTAGAGAATCGTTCTCTTCGAGCTAAGGCGAGGCAACGCCGTACTGGTTTAAAGTTAAGCCACTATAAACACAAAGGTCGTCTGAAAACCGATATTTAGATTTTCAGACGACCTTTTATGCTTCAAATCCCGTGTTATTGCAGGCTGTGTTCCAGCGACACGCCTGCCGCCCAGCCGGTTTTGGGGTCTTTGCTTTCTTTGACTACGCCTGAGTTGAACGAGAGGGTCGTGCGTTTGGAGAATTTGTATTCGGTGTTGAACGCGAGCTGTTTGTAGTTCTTGCCGGTATCGGAGCGGCCGTAGGCGACGCCGAGTTTCGGGGTGATGTTGCCCATGGTGTAGCCGGCGGTGACTTGGAAATCGCGGGTGTTGGTATTGGTTTTGGTTTCGTCTTCCCAGTGGAATTTGTCGGCGACATTGCGGGCGTACATCATGCCGGCGGCGAGGTAGAGGTTGTCTTTGTCGTAGCCGACTTTCATGGAATGAACCTGTCTGTCTTTCGTATCGTCAGGCGAACCGTTGCGGGCGTATTCGAGGGCGTAGTGGGCGTTGAAGCCGTTGGTCGGGTGTTTGTAGTGCAAGCCTACGCCCGCCATCCAGTCGCCGTTGCGTTTCCTGTCTTTGTATTTGTTGGCACCGGGCGCGATTTGGACGCGGTAGTTGAAGCCGTTGTCGAAGGTTTTGGATTCGTAGTTCAGGGCGATTTCACGGCCGCCGAAACGGGTCATACGCCCCATGGTTTGGGTGTGGTTGTTGCCGTTGAACGCGTCTTGTTCGCCGGTCAGGTAGTGCATGGGGGTACTGAGCCAGCCGGCGCGGACGGTACCGAAATCGCCGCGCAAACCGATATAGGAGTCGTCCGTACTCCAGCCGTTGTAGTCGAAGGCGACGAATGAATTGACGCCGTAGATGAGCTTGAGGTCTTTGTCGAGTTTTTCACTGCCCATAATCCAGATGCGGCTATTGTTGTCGGATATATCGGTAGCAGATTGGCCTTTGCCGTTGCGTTCGTGCTCGATGGAGGTAAATATCCGTCCGCCGATTTTGGCTTCATTGTCGGATGCCAAAGCGGGAACGGCAAGCGGGACGGCAACCGCAATCATCAGCAACTTCTTCATTTTATTCTCCTTTTGTTTGATTTTTCTGAACTTTTGTTTCGACAGGGTTTTATACTATTTTAGGCGTGCAAAAAAATCAATATTTTTGTAATCGCTTGTAACTTTTATTTTCAAAAATGTTTTTTATGGCGTTTTTTTGTGTTATCTTGCAAACCGATTTCCAAGAACAGGCGGATTATTTCAGATATTTATAGAGAATAAATCTTTTTATCCGCCTAAATTCAGAATATTTCCCTATTTTGTAGTCGTATGTAATTTTTTTATTTCTGCAAGACTCAAACCTGAGGGGAGATAAGGAAAAGAGGAGAAACAACGTGCTGCCGACCAAACTTTATTCCGTATCGGCTTTATCGCTTGCCGTGGTGCTTGCGCTGTCGGCGTGTCATCGCGAAGTCAAGCCCGCGCCCGAATTCAAACGCAGCGAATACAATAAAATCGTCATCAGCAACGCAGTCGAACCGAGTACGCTCGACCCGCAAAAAAGCTCGGATATGGCGGCGGGCGCGATTATCCGTCAGATGATGGACGGCTTGGTCAGTACGGATGCCGAAGGCAAAACCATTCCCGCGTTGGCGTTGAAATGGGAGCCGTCGGACGAAGGGCGCGTTTGGACGTTCCACCTGCGCGATGCGAAATGGAGCAACGGCGACCCGATTACCGCCGAAGATTTCGTTTACAGCTTCCGCCGCCTCGCCGATCCCGAAGTCGCCGCGCCTAGCAGCAGCTATTTGGAAGATGCGAAAATACAGGGGGCGGCGGAAATCCTGCAAGGCAAGGCGAAGCCGGATACTTTGGGCGTCAAGGCTTTGGACGAGAAAACGCTGCAATTCACGCTCACCGCGCCTGTGCCGTATTTCCCCGACATGCTGATTCAGCAATTCACCTATCCCGTCCACCGCGCCACGGTCGAGAAATTCGGTGAAAAATGGACGCAGCCGGGCAATTATGTCTCCAGCGGCGCATACATCCTCAAAGAATGGCACGTCAACAGCCACATCACCATGGATAAAAACCCTGCTTATTACGACAGCAAAAAAGTATCCATCCCGCAGGCGGTGTTCCTCGCCATCGGCAAAGAATACGACCGCTACCGCGCCGACGAAGTGGACGTTACCTACGGCATCCCTTCCGATCAGATTAAGATTGCCGAGAAAGAATTTCCCGGGCAGGTTCGGCGGGCAACTTTGCTGTGTTCTTGGTTTTTAGAGCCGAACTTGGAATCCGCCGAATTTAAAAATCCCAAAGTCCGCCGCGCGCTCAACCTGCTGACCGACCGCGCCATCATTACCAAAGTTGCCGGACGCGGCGACAAGGAGGCGTTCCAGCTTACCCCGCCGAATATGCAGGGCGGCGGCGAGTCTGCCCCCGCATGGAAGCCGCTCAAGCGCGAAGCGCGCATTGCCGAAGCGGAAAAACTCTTGCGCGAAGCGGGTTACAGCGAAGAGAAACCGCTCGAGTTCCAAATCATCTATACCACCAGCGATGCCGCCAAGAAACAGATTACCGCGCTGCAATCCGTTTGGAAGGCGACCGTACCGTTTGTGCGCCCCACGCTGATGAACGAAGAATGGAAAACCTTTTTGGACACCCGTATGCAAGGCAACTTCAGCATGGCGTTTGCGGGCTGGTGTTCCGACTACAACGACCCTGCGGGCATGCTCAATATTTTCAAATCCAACAATCCGAACAACGCCTTCCATTACAAGAATCCCGAATTCGACAAACTGATGAACAGCACGCTCGAAGCGGGCATTTCCGCCGAAGAGCGCGCCCGCCGCTACGTCAGCGCCGAGGCGATGCTGCAACGCGACGACGCCTTTATCCCGCTGTATCACCAAGTCAGCATCAATCTGGTGAAACCCGACATTCAAGGCTACTCCGACCGCGACCCGCTGAAAAACTACACCATCAAAAATTGGTCGTTTGCACCCAAGAAGTGATTTGATAACATAGACACGTTTTTCAGACGACCTCCCTGTACACTAAATTGAAGAGGTCGTTTGAAACCGCGAAACCCTATTGGAGAATCCCGTTCATGAATACCGTATCGAATTACCTGTCCGCATTGCGCGAAGCCATGAAGGCGCAAGGTTTGGACGCACTCGTCATCCCCTCCGCCGACCCCCATCTTTCCGAATACCTGCCCGCACACTGGCAGGCGCGCCGCGAGTTGTCGGGCTTTACCGGCTCGGTCGGCACATTTGTCGTTACCGCCGATGAAGCTGGCGTGTGGGTGGACAGCCGCTATTGGGAACAAGCCACTAAACAGCTTGCGGGCAGCGGCATCGAGTTGCAAAAAAGCGGGCAAGTTCCGCCGTACAACGAATGGCTCGCGGCAAACCTGCCCGAGAACGCCGCCGTCGGCATCCCTTCCGATATGGTGTCGCTCACCGGCAAACGTACTTTGGCGCAATCCCTAGCCGCCAAAAACATCCGCATCGAACACCCCGACGACCTGCTTGACCGCGTATGGAGCAGCCGCCCAGCCATCCCCGCCGAAACCGTGTTCATCCACGACCCCGCCTACGTCTCCGAAACCGCTGCCGAAAAACTCGCCCGCGTGCGTGCCGTCATGGCGGAAAAAGGCGCGGATTACCACTTGGTTTCCTCGCTTGACGACATCGCTTGGCTGACCAACCTGCGCGGCAGCGACGTGCCTTTCAACCCCGTTTTCGTGTCCTTCCTGCTTATCGGCAAAGACAACGCCGTCCTGTTTACCGACCAAGGTCGTCTGAACGCCGAAGCCGCCGCCGCGCTGCAAACCGCTGGCATCACGGTCGAACCTTACGCCCAAGTTGCCGACAAACTCGCGCAAATCGGCGGCACGCTGCTTATCGAGCCGAACAAAACCGCCGTCAGTACGCTCGTGCGCCTGCCCGAAAGCGTGCGCCTGATCGAAGGCATCAACCCGTCCACCTTCTTCAAATCCGTCAAATCCGAAGCCGACATCGCCCACATCCGCGAAGCGATGGAACAAGACGGCGCGGCGTTGTGCGGCTTCTTCGCCGAGTTTGAAGACATCATCGACAACGGCGGCAGCCTGACCGAAATCGACGTGGACACCATGCTCCACCGCTACCGCAGCGCACGTCCGGGCTTCATCTCATTGAGTTTCGACACCATCGCAGGCTTCAACGCCAACGCCGCCCTGCCGCATTACAGCGCAACGCCCGAAAGCCACAGCACCATCAGCGGCAACGGCCTCCTGCTCATCGACTCCGGCGCGCAATACAAAGGCGGCACGACCGACATCACCCGCGTCGTCCCCGTCGGCACACCGAGTGCCGAACAAAAACGCGACAACACCCTCGTCCTCAAAGCCCATATCGCGCTTGCCGAAGCCGTGTTCCCCGAAAACATCCTCTCGCCGATGATAGACGCCATCTGCCGCAAACCCCTGTGGCAGGCGCAATGCGACTACGGCCACGGTACAGGCCACGGCGTAGGCTATTTCCTCAACGTCCACGAAGGCCCGCAAGTCATCGCCTGCGCCGCCGTTCCCGGTCCGCAGCACGCCATGAAAAAAGGCATGGTTACCTCCATCGAACCCGGACTCTACCGTCCCGGCAAATGGGGCATCCGCATTGAGAACCTCGCTGCCAACCAAGCCGTCGCCAACCCGCAGGAAACCGAGTTCGGCAGCTTCCTCTACTTCGAAACCCTGACCCTCTGCCCCATCGACACCCGCCTGATGGACACCGCCCTCATGACCGACGGCGAAATCGACTGGGTCAACCGCTACCACGCCGAAGTCCGCCGCCGCCTCGAGCCGCTGACCGAAGGCGCAGCAAAAGCATGGTTGGTCAAACGCACCGAACCGCTGGCGCGCTGACGGCAAAGGTCGTCTGAAACGACCGTGGCGCGGGTTCTAATCACGAACCCGCACCAACCCAAAAGGTCGTCTGAAAAACAACCGTAGCGTGGGCTCCGCCCACGAATCCGCGCCAATCCCAAAGGTCGTCTGAAAACGGCCGTAGCGTGGGCTCTGCCCACGAAAAACACCAGCAAAAAGGTCGTCTGAAACCGAAAATCCGGTTTCAGACGACCTCCGAAACAAACCCATAACGCAGGCTGCCACCCGCGACTGCCACAATATAGTGGATTAAATTTAAATCAGGACAAGGCGACGAAGCCGCAGACAGT
>JVVZ01000357.1:0-2778 GCA_001062585.1 Neisseria meningitidis | reverse complement strand
GTATGCCATGGTTAGACCTTCAAAGTTGAGTATTGTACTATTTTGTTTTTAATTTACTATAAATAAAAAATTCTGCTTGTCGATGTGAATCCAGCTTAGACAACCGGCAAAGGTTGATACAGTTTCCACCTGTATTTTGAATCTAAATATAAATGGTTTCCCTATATATTAAAGGTCGTCTGAAACCCTGTTCCCCGTTTTCAGACGACCTTCTGCTTACTTCATTTTCTTTAAGCCAACAATTTCCGCCAGCGTTTCACTTGGAAGCGTACTTGCTCCGGCGCGGTGCCGCCCAAGTGGTTACGCGCGTTCAGGCTGCCTTCGGGTGTCAGCACGCCGTACACGTCGTCTGAAATCAGGTTGCTGAAGTCTTGCAGGACTTCGATCGACAGTTCGCTCAAATCGACGCCCGCTTGGTCGGCATGGCGCACGGCTTGAGCGACGACTTCGTGGCTGTCGCGGAAAGGCATGCCTTTTTTCACCAAGTAATCCGCCAAATCGGTGGCGGTGGCGAAGCCCTGCATGACGGCGGCGCGCATATTGTCGGGTTTGACGGTCACGCCGCGCATCATGTCGGCGTAAATCCGCAGGGTGTCGATGAGTGTGTCGGCGGTGTCAAACAGCGGTTCTTTGTCTTCCTGATTGTCTTTGTTGTACGCCAAGGGCTGAGATTTCATCAGGGTAATCAAGCCGATAAGGTGTCCGATGACACGGCCGGATTTACCGCGCACGAGTTCGGGAACGTCGGGATTTTTCTTCTGCGGCATGATGGACGAGCCCGTACAGAAACGGTCGGCAATGTCGATAAAGCCGAAACGCGGACTCATCCACAAAATCAATTCTTCGGACAAGCGGCTCAGGTGAACCATAATCAGCGAGGCGGCAGCGGTGAACTCGACGGCAAAATCGCGGTCGGATACGGCATCGAGCGAGTTTTGGCAGATTTGCTCGAAACCCAGCAATTCGGCGGTGATTTCGCGCTGAATCGGATAAGTCGTACCAGCAAGGGCGGCAGCACCGAGCGGCATACGGTTGACGCGTTTGCGACAGTCGGTCATGCGCTCGAAATCGCGTCCGAGCATTTCGACGTAGGCGAGCATGTGGTGTCCGAAGCTGACGGGCTGGGCGACTTGCAGATGGGTGAAACCGGGCATGACGGTTTCGGCGTTTTGTTCCGCCAAATCGACCAAGGCCGTCTGAAGGCTCCGAATCAGGTCTTGAATGACGGTAATCTGGTCGCGCAGCCACAGGCGGATGTCGGTGGCAACTTGGTCGTTGCGGCTGCGGCCGGTATGCAGGCGTTTGCCGGCATCGCCGATTTTTTCGGTCAGGCGGCGTTCGATGTTCATGTGGACGTCTTCCAAATCCAGCGACCAAGAAATAGTACCGTCCTTGATTTCTGCTATAATCTCCGCCATTCCCTGACGAATCGCCGCCAAATCTTCTTCACTCAAAACACCTGATTGAACAAGCATTTGCGCGTGAGCCAGCGAACCCTGAATGTCCCACTCGGCAAGCCGTTTATCGAAATCGATCGAACCGGTGTATTTTTTCACCAGTTCGGAAACAGGCTCGTTAAAACGGCCCGACCAGGTTTTGTCCTTACTCATGGTTTCGTCCTTCAGATAAAATAACAGAGCCAATAAGGCTCGTATAAACGCATTAAAAGAAAACGGTTGGAAATTTTATGTCTATTATACGTCAAATCAACAATACATTCGCCGTCCCGGACCTGCGCAATTCGGCAACAGTCGTGCGCCTTTTGATTATTGTCTTGGGCAGTCTGTTCTTTCTCCCCTTGATCAGCGATTCTTCGCTCTCCTATTCCGCAGAGATTTACCATCATTCCCAATGGGTGTTTCCCGTATTGTTGGGGATTTTGGTTAAAGCCTATTTCGTCAATATCTTCACTCCTGCCATCAAAACATCGCCCTACGGCGTCATTATTACCTATTTTTTGAACTTATCGATATTTGCAATCGTCGATTTCTTCATTCTGAAAACACACGGCAGAACGCTCTCGCAACATTTCTTCCTGTTCAACCTTTTCCTGCTCGGACTGATGTATTACGAAGCCTCGCGCCGGAACGGCCTTGCACCTTCGATTTCCGAAGCCCGCCTCAGCGCGCTGACTGCCCGCATCCGCCCGCATTTCCTGTTTAACAGCCTCAACGCCGCCATCAGCCTCATCCGTCTGCGTCCGTATGATGCGGAAACCCTGCTGGAGAACCTCGCCAACCTCTTCCGCGCCCAACTGCGCGACGGCAGCCAAAGCAGCACTTTAGGACAGGAAATCGAATGGGCGCAGGAATACATCGCCATCGAACAAATCCGCATGGGCCATATGCGCGTGCAGGTGATGTGGCAGCACCAGGCGCCCGATGACGCGGAAACGCCGCACCTCCTGCTCCAACCCCTTTTAGAAAACGCGGTCTTCCACGGCGTCGAGTCGACCCACCGCCCCGGTATGATTACCGTGTTTACCAAGCTCAACAAATCATCCATCTACATCCGCATCGAAAACCCGTACACCCCGCCCGAAAGCAGCGAAAACGCCAAACCGCACAAAGGCAACTCAATGGCATTGCACAACCTCAAAGAACGCCTGACGCTGATGTACGACAACGATGCCAAAATCCAAAGCCGCCAACTCGACGGCATCTTCCGCGTCGACATCCGCCTGCCTTACCGCAAAAAAGCCTCTGATGTAAACAGGCTGTTCGGTTAATATAGTGGATTAAATTTAAATCAGGACAAGGCGACGAAGCCGCAGACAGT
>JVVZ01000356.1:0-3038 GCA_001062585.1 Neisseria meningitidis | reverse complement strand
CTGTCTGCGGCTTCGTCGCCTTGTCCTGATTTAAATTTAATCCACTATACAAAACGTATAAATTGAACAATAACCTAATAGGTCGTCTGAAATCAGTGGACTTCGCGCCAACAGTTTTCAGACGACCTTTTCATCACTTTATCTCAATCTACACTCAAATCAGGCAAACACCAGCTTGCCGCCCTCTTCTTTCACATGAATCGTGCTGTCGGGCGTGTATTTGCCTTCGAGCAGGGCTTTGGCCAGCGGGTTTTCGATTTCCGATTGGATGGCGCGTTTGAGCGGGCGTGCGCCGTACACGGGGTCGAAACCGGCTTTGGCAATCAAATCCAAGGCGGCATCGTCCACTTTCAGGTGCAGGTGCTGCGCTTCTAGGCGTTTTTCCAAACCTTTGAGCTGGATTTTCGCGATGTTGCGGATATTCTCCTGATTCAGTCCGTGGAACACGACCACTTCGTCGATACGGTTGATCATTTCGGGGCGGAAGTAGGCTTTCACTTCTTCCATCACCGCTTCTTTCACGGCTTCGTAGTCCTGCGTACCCATTTGTTGGATGTGCTGGCTGCCGATGTTGGAAGTCATGACGATAACAGTGTTTTTGAAGTCCACGGTGCGACCTTGTCCGTCGGTCAAGCGGCCGTCATCCAATACTTGCAACAGGATGTTGAACACGTCGGGATGGGCTTTTTCCACTTCGTCCAAAAGAATCACGCTGTACGGTTTGCGGCGGACTTGTTCGGTCAGGTAGCCGCCCTCTTCGTAGCCAACATAACCCGGAGGCGCGCCGATCAGGCGTGCAACGGCGTGTTTTTCCATGTATTCGGACATATCGATACGAATCAGATGATCTTCGCTGTCGAACAGGAAGCCTGCCAAGGCTTTGCACAACTCGGTTTTACCCACGCCGGTCGGGCCTAGGAACAGGAAGCTGCCGTAGGGTTTGTTCGGATCGGCAAGGCCGGAGCGGCTGCGGCGGATGGCGTCGGACACGGCGCGCACGGCTTCGTCTTGACCGACCACTCGGCGGTGCAATACTTCTTCCATTTTCAACAATTTATCGCGTTCGCCTTCCATCATTTTGGACACGGGGATGCCGGTCATGCGCGATACGATTTCGGCCACTTCGTCCGCGCCGACTTCGGTACGGAAGAGTTTGTTTTGTTTTTTGCCGTCGGGGTTGCTTTCTGCAGCCTGCAACTGTGCGCCCAATTTTGGCAACTCGCCGTATTCGAGTTCGGACGCGCGGGCGAAGTCCCCTTGGCGTTTGGCCTGCTCGATTTTGACTTTGATGTCGTCCATCTGTTTCTTGATGTCGGCGGTGCTGGAAGACGCGGCTTTTTCGGCTTTCCAGATTTCGTCCAAATCGGCGTATTCTTTTTGCAGGCCGTCGATTTCTTCGTCTATCAGTTCCAAACGTTTTTTGCTGGCGTCGTCGCTTTCTTTGGCAACGTGCATTTTTTCCATTTTGAGCTGGATGATGCGGCGGTCGAGTTTATCCATCTGCTCAGGTTTGCTGTCCAACTCCATTTTGATGCGGCTGGCAGCTTCGTCAATCAAATCAATCGCTTTGTCGGGCAGGAAGCGGTCGGTAATGTAGCGGTCGCTCAATTCCGCGGCGGCAACAATGGCGGGGTCGGTGATGTCGATGCCGTGGTGGATTTCGTAACGTTCCTGCAAACCGCGCAGGATGGCGATGGTGTCTTCCACGCTGGGTTCGCCAACCAATACTTTTTGGAAGCGGCGTTCGAGTGCCGCGTCTTTTTCGATGTATTGGCGGTATTCGTCCAAGGTGGTCGCGCCGATGCAGTGCAGTTCGCCGCGCGCCAAAGCCGGTTTCAACATATTGCCCGCGTCCATCGCGCCGTCGGTTTTGCCCGCGCCGACCAAAGTATGAATTTCGTCGATGAAAATCAAGGTGTTGCCGTCGTCTTTCGCCAAGTCGTTCAACACGCCTTTCAAGCGTTCTTCAAATTCACCGCGGTATTTCGCGCCGGCAATCAATGCCGCCAAATCCAAAACCAGCAGGCGTTTGTTGCGCAGGGATTCAGGCACTTCGCCGTTGACGATGCGTTGTGCCAAGCCTTCGACGATGGCGGTTTTACCCACACCCGGTTCGCCGATCAGTACGGGGTTGTTTTTGGTGCGGCGTTGCAATACCTGAATCGCGCGGCGGATTTCGTCGTCGCGGCCGATAACGGGGTCAAGTTTGCCGTCGCGGGCGCGCTGGGTCAGGTCGAGCGTGTATTTTTTCAGAGCGTCGCGTTGGTCTTCAGCATTGGCATCGTTCACGTTTTGTCCTCCTCGTACCGCGTCAATCGCGGCATTGATGTTTTGTTCGGTCGCACCGGCTTCTTTCAGGATTTTGCCGGTCGCATCGTTCTGCTGCACCAAGGCAAGCAGGAAAAGTTCGCTGGCGATATAGGCATCGCCGCGTTTGATTGCCGCTTTGTCCATCAGGTTCAACACTGCCTGCAATTCGCGGCTCGGCAGAATATCGCCTCCCTGACCGGACACTTTCGGCAGGCTGTTTAAATGCTGCTGCAAACGCTGTTTCACCTGCGGCACGTTTACGCCCGCATGAGCCAAGAGCGCGGCGGCTCCGCTGTTTTGATCGTCAAGCAGGGCTTTCAGCACGAAGCCTGCTTCCAGATAGCTGCTGTCCGCAGCCAACGCCAAACTCTGAGCTTCTGCAAGGGCTTGTTGGAATTTGGCGGTTAATTTGTCGAATCTCATCTTTTTGGTTTCCTTTGGTTAGAATTTCGTTACACCCAATATAGGCCCAAATGTGGATAACTCAATAGCAAAATTTTATTAGGATAGAAAATTTTTAATATCTATATGTTTTATATTGAAATTATTATTATAAAATCTGTGCATAACTTTTATTGTTCAAGTTCATAACAGATTGCTGACATAAAAAATAAAGACTTTCAAATTAGCAAAAAGGTCGTCTGAAAACATTTTCAGACGACCTTTTGGGCGACCAAATATAGTGGATTAAATTTAAATCAGGACAAGGCGACGAAGCCGCAGACAGT
>JVVZ01000355.1:0-5142 GCA_001062585.1 Neisseria meningitidis | reverse complement strand
GCGTATCGACAGGCAGGTTGTGCAGTTTGTTGAAGGCTGCGTATTCGAGGTGCATCAATATGCACATCCAGCGGTAGTATTCGCCGCGCTCCAACGTACCTGCGGCGGGGATAAGGTGTTTGTCGGGGAATTGTTCTGCCAAAAAGGTAATGATGGCGGTCGATTCGGTCAGTACGGCATCACCGAATTTCAGTGCGGGGACTTGCCCTTGGGGATTGATGGCGAGATATTCGGCGGATTTCATTTGCGTGCCGAACTGGACCGGTACGACGGTGTATTCCGCGCCGCATTCTTTGAGCATCCATACGACGTATCTGCCGCGTGAAAAGGGATGGGTATAGAGCGTGATGTTTTGCATGTTTCTTCCTTTTGCACGATGAATGGTTTTGGCGAAACCCACAACAGGGGTTTTCAGACGACCTCATCAATAGGCGATGCTTTTTGCCGCTTCGTTCAAACCGTTTTCCAAAGATTCCAGCATGGCGGTATAGCCGTCGCCTTGTTGCGGGGTGGTAACGTCAAACGGTTTGTTGCGTCCGTCCGGCCACAGGGCGTAGCCGCTGACGGTAGTCTGACCCTGATAGCTGCCTTGGAAGGCTTCAACATAGATTTTCAGGGTTTGGCTGCTTTGGCTGCGCGAGGCGGGAACGAAAGTATGGCGCGGGTTGAGGCGGTTGAGTTTGTTGCTGAAGTTCGCCGCCAGCGCACCGTCAAGCGGCGCTGCCCAAAGGTGGTTCTTCGCCAGATTCACGTGATACGCGTCGGTTTGATAAACGAGGCCGCCGTTGGCGAGCGGTTCGGCAAGGTTGACTTTGACCGCGATTTCACTGCCTTGCGCCGCCGGCCGGATGTATTGGCTGTCGGGCAGGACGAAATATTGCGGGCTTTGCGCGGTGCCGCAGGCGGCAAGCGTCAGGGCGGCGGCAATCGGGAAGAGGCGCATTATCGGCTTCCTTTCGGGATGGGGTCTTTGCTGCTGCTGTTAAAAATCAGCGCGTTGGGTTTTTCTTTCAAAGTATTAATGACGGGCTGTACGTCTCTGAGGGTTTTGTCCAGGCTTTGCAGGGTATTTTGCACGTCGCCGTAGATGGGCGATTGCGGCGATACGCCTTGCAGGGTTTGGCGCAATTCTTTCAGGGTTTGGTTCAGCTCGTTCGGAATGTTTTGCGTTTGCGGTTTGCCGACCAGTTTGTCAATGGAGCTTAAAGCGGCATTGGCAGATTTGAGGGTGGATTTGAGTTCGGCAAGTGAGCCGTTCAACCCGGCAACGGTTTTATCCAACGGTAGATTGTTGAATTTCTCCAGTAAATCCGCCACTTTCGCCTGCAAATCGTCCAAACCGCCGCCTTGTGTGGCAATGACGGTATCTCCTGCGTAAACGGTGTGCGGTCGCAGCTTGGGCGAAGACGAGGGCTGGTCGGTCAGTTCGACCATTTTGCTGCCGGTAATCAAGTTGTTGCTGGAAATGGTAGCGGTCAGGCCTTTGCCCAAAGCTGCTTGAAATTGTTGTTTCCAATGCTCTTTGCTTTGTTCGTCGGCATTGATTTCCATGCGCGACGGCTCGATGCGGATACGCACGGGAATCCAGCCGTTTTCAAACAGATGCAGGCTGTCGTTTCGGTCGAAATAGGGAACGTCGGAAACAACGCCGACATTCAGTCCTTTATATTCCACGGGCGAGCCTGCGGTCAGACCGCGCACGGACTGTTTGAAAAATGCGGTGTAATACAACGAACGGTCGTCAGGCAGGTTTGCCACTTCGCTGCGGCTGTCGTAAAGCGTGAAACTGTCTTCACTTTTCACATTTTTGCTGTCTTTGGTTTTCGGCGAATCAAACGAAATCGCACCGGAAAGCAACGCGGGCAGAGGGGCAGAATTGAGTTTCACACCGCTGCCCGTGGTTTCGATATTGATGCCGCTCTCCAGCCAGAAGCGGCTGGCGGAATTAATCAATTTGTCGTTCGGGCTTTGGATGAAGATGGTGTAATGCACGGTTTGGTCGGCAGGCTCGAAACGCGCGCTTTCTACCCGTCCGACCATAAAGTTTTCATAAAGCACTGGGCTACTGACGTTGAGGATTTTGTCGTTTTGACCGACCAGCTTCAGGCGCAGGCCGCTTTGTCCGATGGCGGCAATCGGCGGGATGTCCTGCACTTCAAATACATCCTTCGTTTCATTGCTTTTGCCGGGCGTAAACGCGATATACGAGCCGGACAGGAGCGTGCTCAAACCGGTTACGCCGCTTTGGTCGATACGCGGTTTCACCACCCAAAACTGCGTATCGCTGCGGATAAGGTCTTTCGCATCGGCGTTAAGCTGGGCGGTGACTTCCACGCCTTTTTGATCGTCGCACAGCTTGATGCGGGTAACGTGTCCGACATCGACGTTCAACACTTTAATTACCGTGTTGTTGACTTCAATGCCTTCCGCACTGTCCATCAAAAGCGTGACGACCGGACCTCGGTTGCGGATATCTTTCACCAGCAGCCAGCCGCCCGCAATCAGCGCAATCAGCGGAATCAGCCACACGATAGACGTGAAGACATTGGTTTTTTTGACGCGCGCGGGTGCGCGATGCGTTTGAGAAGAATCGTGTTTTTTCATTGTTTCTGGTTATCGTCGGAATCGGGGTCGTCTGAAAGCTGCTGCTGCCTGTCCCAAATCAGGCGGGGGTCGAAATAATAGGCAGACAGCATGGTCAATACCACCACCAGGCAGAAATAAACCGCCGCCCCGCCGGGGACGACGCGCGCCATGTTGGTGTGGAACGAACTCATCAAAATAATAATTACAAAAATATCAATCATCGACCAGCGGCCGATGGATTCGGTAATCCGGTAAAGCACCGACATTTTCGGCGCGCTCATCGGCGGTTTGAAATAAGCAGACGCAATCAAAACCGCCATCGCGATAATCTTCAATACCGGTACCAAAATACTCGCGCTGAAAATAATCACCGCAATCAGCCTGTCGCCATCGTTCCACATATACACAATGCCGTTGAAAATCGTATTGACTTCCAGCGCGGTAGGGTTCGACGAAATCATAATCGGCAGAATATTCGCGGGGAAATACAGGATAAACGCCGCAATCAAAAACGCCAGCGAAATGCTCAGGCTTTTCGGGCGGCGGCGGTACAAATCCGCACCGCAAACCTCGCAAGGCTGCTCATCTTTATCGCGGAAATACAGGCAGCGGCTGCAACAGGTTTTGTCGTCGGATGCCGTTTGCACCGCATCCCCACCCGTCAGCCTGTGGATTTTATAATAAACCCAATGCTGCGGAATCGAGACCGAAGTCCGAATCAGCATGACCGACAGCGCAAACATCAAATAAAATGCCGAGCCGAATTCAACCTCCGCCACAGACGAGAGCTTGATATACGCCACCAAAGTGGAAATAAAGAACACATCCACCATAATCGCATGACGCAGCCTGACCAAAACCCGCGTCGCAAACCGCAGCGCAGGATACGCCCGCTCGCGCACCAATGCGGTATAAACGTACAAACAAAGCAGCAAAAACAATACCGGCGCGCCGAACGTGAGGACGAACATCACTTCCGCCAGAAAACCGTAATCCTGATAAATCAAAAGCCGCATCATTTCAGGCAGCGACAGGACGGATGTTACGCCGAAGAGTTCCACGCGGATATAAACCATGCTGTACGCAAACGCCATCAAAATCAGCGAAGTCGTCGCGTAAGCCAGCGGCGCAACATAAGGATTGTTTTCCACCTCGACCACTTCATGATTGCACACCGGACAATGCGCTTCCTGCCCCTGCCGCAGGCGCGGAATATCCATGCGGTTGCCGCAGTCCGGGCAATCCACCGTATGCGCCGGCAGCGATGCGTCGGGCAGGTAGGATTTATAACGCCACCAGCGCGTATAGCTAGGAATCGGTTTCATGGAGGAGGGAAGAGGTCAAAGAGGCAGGTATTATAAAGGAAAACATAGGGATAGCCCAAATTGCTTACATATGGGGGAGATAGTGTCTGGAAAACGAATTATGACCATGTGAATAGTATTGTTTGCAATCAATTCGGGGTCGTCTGAAACGCTTTCAGACGACCCCTTGCCATATTTGTTGCAAATATGCGAAAGCAACAGATTTATGTAAATAATAGCAAGTTAAATTCTTGATGATGTAATAGAAATGATATATATTCCTAAATTGTTTTGTAATATGACAGATTTCATTTGTTCATTCGTAAACGATTCTGTACCTAAGCATCCCAAAATCATAAATTTCCATTCCCAAACACAGATTTCCCATCACTTATTTTTTATTGATTCGGGCAGCCTTCATTTGAGGTCGTCTGAAAAACCTGCTGTGCGGGTTTTGTCAAAACCGTCAATTAAATTTCGTAGATCATCAAAGGATATTCACATGAGCGAAACACAAGAGCTGACCTTTGCCAAACGGCTGAAAGAGCAAACCGCCACCATTCACGACAGCGTGGACAATTTGGTTATGTCTGTCGAGCCGTTTACCAACAAAGAGAACTACATCAAATTCTTGAAACTGCAATCCGTGTTCCACAAAGCGGTCGATCATATCTATAAAGACCCCGAGTTGAACAAAGCCATTCCCGAGCTGGAATACATGGCGCGTTACGACGCGGTAACGCAAGACTTGGCGGATTTGGGCGACAAACCCTACGAATACGGCAAACCGCTGCCGCACGAAACCGGCAATAAAGCCATCGGCTGGCTGTATTGCGCCGAAGGTTCCAATTTAGGCGCTGCATTTTTGTTTAAACACGCGCAAAAGCTGGATTACAACGGCGAACACGGTGCGCGCCACCTCGCTCCCCATCCGAACGGACGCGGCAAACATTGGCGTGCCTTTGTCGAGCATTTGAATGCTTTGGGCTTAAGCCCTGAAGCAGAAGCCGAAGCGATTCAAGGCGCAAAAGATGCGTTTGCGTTCTACAAAGTCGTTCTGCGCGAAACCTTCGGCCTGCCTGAAGGCGCGGAAGCACCGGAAGGCTTTGTTCCGCACCGCCACTAAATGCAGGGCTATTGATAGTCCAGCGATATGTTTTCCGGCGCAAAATATTGCGCCGGAAAACAGTTGAAGTCCGAAATATAGTGGATTAAATTTAAATCAGGACAAGGCGACGAAGCCGCAGACAGT
>JVVZ01000354.1:0-485 GCA_001062585.1 Neisseria meningitidis | reverse complement strand
CCCACGCTACCTTGTCCCATCTTCGTCGAGGTCGTCTGAAACCACGGATTGCAGTCAGGCAAACCCGTTATGACCGTTTTCAGACGACCTTCTATTCGAGTTTGAATAAAATACCCGCCGCAGCCGTAGCGTGGGCTTCGCCCACAAAAATCAGGATATTTTGCCCATCGCCCAAAACAGAATAGACCGATATATTTCTCGTGGGCAAAGCCCACGCCACCTATTCCCATCATCACCGAGGTCGTCTGAAAATATGGATTGCGGCTAAGCAAACCTGATATGACCGTTTTCAGACGACCTTTATTATGGTTTGAATAAAACGCCCGCCACAGCCGTAGCCTACCACTACCGTAGCGTGGGCTCCGCCCACGAAAATCAAAATATTTTACCCCTCGTCCCAAACAAAATTGACCAACATAATTTCTCGCGGACAAAGCCCACGCTACCTTGTCCCATCTTCGTCGAGGTCGTCTGAAACCACGGAT
>JVVZ01000353.1:0-664 GCA_001062585.1 Neisseria meningitidis | reverse complement strand
GTACTGTCTGCGGCTTCGTCGCCTTGTCCTGATTTAAAGTTAATCCACTATAGAAGCCGTGGTCCGTCTGAAACGGCTTTCAGACGACCTATGCTACAATTTCACACATTCAAACCGTCCCCATTACAGGAAAACTCATGGAAGCCACCGTCTATCTCGAAGACAACGAATACATCGCCTTATGCGACCTCTTGAAGCTCGCCGGACTTGCCGAAAGCGGAGGACAAGCGAAAGCGTTTATCGCCGAAGGACTGGTGTTGCGCAACGGCGAAACCGAAACCCGCAAAACCGCCAAAATACGCGGTGGCGAAGTCATCGAGTTTGACGGCGCACGCTTGGAAATCGCCGATGGATACGACCCTGAAGAATAAAGCCGAAGCCCTCTTGGGCGAGCCGCTTCTAGACGAACCCGTCCGCCCCGAGTCGTGGGAATGCTGCGGCAGCGATTGCGGCGATGCCTGCATCCAGACAATTTATTGGTCGGATAAAGCCCGCTACGACGCGCAACAGCGGAAATTGAAAGAAGCGGGTTGGTCGGACGACGAAGAGAACGGAAAGGTCGTCTGAAAACGGTTCGGCTGGATGGCAACCGCGTTTTCAGACGACCTTTTATAGTGGATTAACTTTAAACCAGCACGGCGTTGCCTCGCCTTAGCTCAAAGAG
>JVVZ01000352.1:0-7564 GCA_001062585.1 Neisseria meningitidis | reverse complement strand
GTGTCGTCTTTCCAGCGGGTAACGACGAGCCGTTGGTAGGGCGAGTGGCTTTGATAGACGACGGGGTCGCCGAAATAGCTTTGTTCGGCTTTGAAGGAGATGCGGTCGGCGTAGGCGAAGGCGGCGGCGAGGACGGACAAGACAATCAGCGCACGCAGGCGGATGGCGCGGTAGCGGGGCAGTTCGGCTTTGAACACGCGTGCGGTCAGGTAGGCAACGGCGGCGTTGAGGATGCCGAACAAAAGGGCGGAACGCGCCATGCCGAGTTTGGGGGCGAGGAGAAGCGGGAAGAGCAAGGAAACGGCGAGTGCGCCCAGATAGTCGAAGGTCAGGACTTTGGCAACGAGTTCTTTAAACTCTGCGCCTTTGCGGTTTAACACGCGCATCACCAACGGAATTTCCATGCCGACGACTGCGCCGACAATCAGCACGAAGGCGTAGAGCAGGGTACGGAACGGGGCGGCGGAAAGCCCGAAGGCGACGAACAATGCCAGCGCGGAAATGCCGCCGATGATGCCGACCAAAAGTTCGATTTCGATGAAGCGGTGTAACACGTCTTCGTCTTTGATGTAGCGGGTCAGGTGCGCGCCGATGCCCATCGAGAAAAGATAAAGTCCGATGACGGAGGAAAACTGCAAAATGCTGTCGCCCAAAAGATAGCTCGCCAGCGCGGCGATGATGAGTTCGTAGGCGAGGCCGCAACTGGCGACGATGAAGACGGAGATGATGAGGGTGCGGTTGGCGGTCATGGTGTGGGCATTGTATAGGGGGCGTCTGAAATCTGAAAACGGATGATTCGACAATGGAGAGGCTTGATTGGTAAAACGGTATATTGGGAATCGGAAATGCTAATTTGGAACTTGAGTGCAGGGTTTTCCGAGTCAAAAACCGTTTTGTAGGGAAGGGTTGGTTCGCAGCGCGTCCCCTTTAATTTCAGATGGCTTAGAGTTGTGGCATAATCCATTATATCAAAATACCGAGGAAGCCCTATCGTGAGTATTTCACTGCCCCAATACCTGCTTTACCTGCAATATATGCTTGCGGGGGTGGCGATGACTGCCGTTTTCGGCGCGGTGTATCTGCGGATTACGCCTGCCGAAGAGTTGCGGCTGATTAAAAACGGCAACCTTGCCTGCGCCTTGTCGTTCGGCGGCGCGCTGGTCGGATTTTGTTTGACGCTCGCATCCAGCATTGCCCACAGCGTCAGTTTCGTCGATTTTATCCTGTGGGGTCTCGCGGCGGCGGTGATTCAGATTTTGGTGTATTTCGCTGCCACGATGATGATTAAAGGCGCAACGGAAGAACTTATCGGCAACAACGTCGCCGTCGGCGCGCTGTTTGGCGCGGTGTCCGTATCCATCGGCATCTTGAATGCGGCTTGTCTGACCTGATGTTTCTGTTTTCTTGGGTTCGGACAGTTGAGTGTTTCCATAAATATAGTGGATTAAATTTAAATCAGTACGGCGTTGCCTCGCCTTGCCGTACTGATTTAAATTTAATCCACTATACTAAAAATTTCAGACGACCTGCTTGTCTGCAAGGTCGTCTGAAAAGGTAAACGCACCGTCAGTGCATCAGAATGTATACCGTACTTTTACACCAGCTTCATGGGTGTAGTTTTTAGGTTCGGTGGAACCATATATACCGTCTGGCAGATAGACGAGGGCCGTATCCGATTTCTTGACTTTCCAGCCGCGATAAAACGGAACGACGCTTATTTTAGATTCGTTGGCGAATTTTTTAGATACGGGTACTTCGACTTCGATGCCGTGTCCGCTCGACTGTTTCATTTCAATGTCCTGATGGGCGCGATAAGAATGCTGACGGCCTCTCAGGGAATGGTTGTAGGCGATATTGGGTGAAACTTCGAAACCGGCAGGAAGCGCAATGTTTACACCGGCATTGATTTGCGCATAAGTGGTCCGGTTTTTGCGGTCGTAATTGTTTGCTACGACGCGGGAACCCAAATCTTTCAAAACGCGGTGTCCCACGCCCGCTCCGGCAGTCAGGCTGACACGGTCGTTAATCGGGTGCGTATATTCATATAAGGCGCGGACATCATAGACGCGGCGCGGAGAGCCGTTGAACGTGGCAGTGCCGTATTCCGTTACATTGCCTCTTCCGTCCTGATACCTTCCTGTGTAATCCGACTTGCCTCGGGAGTAGCGTCCTTCTAATTTTGCCGCATGGCGGTCGTTAAAGCGATATTTGACGCCGCCTGTCAGAGACCACAGGTTTCCCTTTTGACGCATAAGGCGCTCGCCGTCTTTATATTCCCGATAATTCTCTTTGTAATATTCCGTACCCACGGTAAACTCGACAGGACGGGCAGCCTGTGTGCAGACGGCGGCAGACAATGCCAAAACGGCGAAGCAGAAATGGGTGGTTTTTTGCATGTATATTCCTTTTCTTTGTTAGAATCAATATGATAAGTTAGAGAAATTGCACTAACCATTCTATAATGACCCAACAAAACCCAACAATTACCGCTTGGCAGATATATCAACCGCTCAGATTTTTCATCCGACGATTTTTCCGATGGTCATTTTCCGATTAGCGGCGAAAATCCCCGAAATAGCGCAAACCTGACCGTGTACACAAAGCACAGGCGGCAAGCAGACCGACGCTATGCCGATATTCTTAGGAATGCCGGTGTTTAACCTGATTTTATAATCGGTTGAAGAAAACATACGTTTTCTGCCCTTATGTCATGTCTACAACCGACAAGTTACCCATTCTTCAAAATAAGGAACCGCAATGTTCAACTTTATCAAGAAACAGTTTATCGACGTCATCCAATGGCCGAATCCCGACGACAGCCTGCTGATGTGGCGTTTCCCGATTGCCGACGAGGAAATCCAAAACGGCGCGAGCCTGACCGTGCGCGAGGCGCAGATGGCGATGTTTGTTGACGAGGGCGTAACCGCCGACGTGTTCGGACCGGGGCGTTACACGCTCAATACCCAAACCCTGCCGCTGTTGACCAACCTGAAAAACTGGGACAAACTCTTTGAATCCCCGTTTAAATCCGATGTTTACTTTTTCAATACCAAACAACAGCTTGCGCGGAAATGGGGTACGTCGCAACCCGTTACCGTACGCGATGCCGAGTTCGGCACGGTGCAGTTGCGCTCGTTCGGCATGTACGCCTACCGCATCAGCGATCCGGCAAAATTCTTCAAAGAAGTCAGCGGTGTAGCGGCAGAATACAGCGGTGTCGAGTTGGAAAACCAGTTGCGCAATATTGCCGTCACCCAACTCGCGGCGGCGTTCGGCAGCTCCGGCATTCCGTTTTTGGACATGGCGGCAAACCAGGTTTTGCTGTCGCAAAAAATCGGCGAATTGCTCGGCGCGGAATTTGCCAAACTCGGCTTGACGCTGGAAAACTTTACCGTCGAAAGCATCACTCTGCCTGCCGCCATCCAAGAAGCCTTGGATAAGAAAATTTCCATGGGCGTCATCGGCGACTTGGGACGCTACACCCAATACCAAACCGCCGAATCCATCCCGCTTGCCGCGCAAAACGAAGGCGGGCTTGCTGGAATCGGCGCAGGCTTGGGGGTGGGCGCAGGCGTCGGTCAGGCAATGGCTGGCGCGATGGCGGGCATGATGCAGCCCGCGGCACAACCGGCAGCACAACCCGCCCAAAGCGTTCAGACGACCTCCGAAGACCCGCAGGCAAAATTGACGAAACTCAAATCCCTGTTGGACGGTGGTTTGATTTCCCAAGAGGATTACGATAAAGCCAAAGCGGAAGTGTTGAAACAGTTAATCGGCTGAGGAAAGAGGTCGTCTGAAAACACTGGGTCACTCCAAAATATTGGATACTCATAAAAGCCTGCTTTGGTGGATTAAATAAAAAGCTGGGTTCTGTATGTGACAGAACTCAGCTTTTTTAATTGCTGTATGCACCGATGTGCTTTCAGACGACCCTTTAACTAAGTTCGATAGATTTAGTTAAAGTGCGTGTATATCAAATTTTTTCAAAACGTTTTCTCAAAATCTATAAATACACGATTTTTTGTATAACCATGAAGTTCATTAATATTGCTGTTATTGTTTGTATATCGCCAATTTAATCTCGGCGTAATTCCTAGAAAACTCAGTTTATTGTGCCAGAGGCTTAAATTGGTAACCACGACATTATCTGTACGATGACGGTCGGTAAAGACGTAATGTTTTCCATCAAAGCGTTCATTGTAGTAATTAATGATAAGGCGACTATTGAAATTTTCACCCCAAATTTGCCCCCAACCTAAGTAACCTCCTATCCGTTTGGAGCTGCTGCCTGCGAAATTTTCAACTTTGTCACGCGCATAACTCAGACCTTCTAAGAAATAGGTTTTATCATTCATCAGGTAGGTCGCCCCAAATCCAATCTGATAATCTTTCCCTTGTTGTTTGGTATAGGCATAATCTTTTTGTGCAAAGGTTCCGTTGGCAGATAGACGTAAATTTGGTTTTATCCAACGTGAAGCACCTAAATCTACACCTGTACGCGTGTAATAAGGATGATTTCCGTAGCGACGCTTTTCTAAAAATGGCATAACAAAACTATCTGTTTTAAAACTTTTATTTTTATAACCTAGACTGACTTTTGCCGTTTGATCATCATAATCATGATTATCCCAATAGCTGACGCCGTCGACATCGCCTGAAAGAGCGAAATAATGGTTGCCTTTGAGATTGATATCGCGATCAACGGATAGGGCGTAGGTAAAACCATGCCCTTTTTGTGGCAGATAGTCAGAATTTTTTTCAAAAGCCAAGTTATCAAATTGAGGAAGATGGATTTCACGCTCAGCTGAAACGTTGTTGATATTGTTGTCTTGGGTGTAACTCAGACTGCCTGAAAATTGCCATTTATTTTGCCCCATAGCGTTTTCATAAAGGGCAATAGTAGGAAGGACATCTTCTGGCAAACCTTGCTTTTTGGCAGCATTAAATTCATGTTGTGAATTACGGGTTTGCTTATCCTCATAAAGCATAGCAGCCAAGTCTAGACGAACGGTGACAAGATTAGGATGTCGAACAAGAATATTACGGTAAAGTGTAATGGCTTTTTTATGCTTTCCTTGCGAACGCCAAATTGCGCCTTGCGCATAATCCAATAAAATAGGGTCATGCCTATCCCATTTACGATATATAGGCAAGAGCTGCTCTGCAGCAATATAGTTTCGCGCTTGCAATGCTTGATTTAACAAAGGTTCGGCCAGCTCTGGTTGTTTGGCTAGATCATCTAATGTCAATGTCTGAGTATGCTCATTCAAAGAAGCCTTGACACCTTTCAAAAGGGAGGTACCTACCTCCGGTGGTTTAGGAATGGCCATTTCTTGGATTCTTTCCATCTGGCGATCGGCTTCAGTTTCAGGGTTAGCAATGGTTTCGGCAGTAACCATTATGGGAAATAATATGCCCGCAATAAAAATGAATTGATTAGATTTCATGAGTATATTTTTCAGAGAATTCAGGATATTTTAAGTTGCCCCTCCAATTGCGCTTTTGTTTATTTGCAGAGGGGTTTGCTTGGAAAATAATAAGCAGCAGATGCCAAGCTCCTGCTGCTTATTGTTTAATCAGCGTATTAACGCTTGCCAATAAAACCAATATTATTTTCACCATGGCTGGTCGTAATTTTTAACACACCACCCACTTCTTCAGCGTTTGGGCCAGCAAAACGTATGTCACCTTTACCATAAATCACTTTATTTTCACCTGGATTTTGTCCTTTCATCCAAACGGTGATGTCTTTAGCAAGTTGTTGGCTTCCCACCAGAGAGACTTTTTGACCTGCGTTTGCAGAAGGCATTCCACTATCTGTTTTTACATAACCACTAGCGAAATATACATTACGTTTGTCATCTAAGCGACGATTGGTAATCTCACCATTAAAGGTAACAGTATTGTAACCCATATATGGTTCATGGAACTGCGCAGTCATATTCATCACGCCGTCTTGTTTACCATCTCGGCTAGAATAGGCAACACCTGTATATTTAGCAGATAATCCTTTTTTAGTCTTCATATTATAGACATTGGCGAGGATACCATTATCAGTAATAACTCGGTCAAAAATGCCGACGTTAAACGGAGTATTGACCCCATAAGTACCATCGCCATTTTTATAGCGCCATGCAGTTAATGAGAGATATTGTTGATTAAAACCATTGGCTTGTCCAACATCATAAGTATAAATCGCACGAACTTCATTCACCTTTCCATAGTGCAATGCACTAAACATTTCAGCAATTACACGTTTGTTTTGAAATGCGCCTAATGCCTTATTATCATCAATACCGGTATGAATTGAATTTAATGACACTTCGGTCATTTGCCCTTTATCAGCTACAATTTTCAACCTACCATCTTTTTGTGTTACAAGAAAATAGCTACCAGCAGGGTAAGTATATTGTTTATCCGCAACCCAACCCAATGCTTTAAGCGCATCTGCGCGCTCTGGATTTACTTTTGCTGCTTCCGAGCTAACTTTAAATGTAGTAGCTTTATTCAAAGTAAAGCGATATGCATACTCACCATTTTGATTAACATACAATTCATCATCCGGATTATTATTAAAATAATTATTCAAAGAATGTGCATATCGAAACCCACTACTAGGTTTAGTAGATATCTTCCATATCGGATTACCCTCATCATCTAACTTATATTTTACATTAGCTAATACGCGACGCCCTTTATCTAAAGCAGTTTTATTATCTGCATTAGTTTCAAAATTATTAAACCATTGTGTATAACGGCTTCCCCCTACGCTATCCAACTCGAATTTGCTAGCTGTTTGGTCTAATATATTAACGCTACTACCCTGTTTAATTAAAATACCATTTGCATTACGTTTATCTACACCAATCAAATTTATTGAATTTAATGGAGTATCAATTTCATCATAACCATACTCTCTCTTAATATATCCATCGATTTTATTTACTGTATAGCGTGTTGCCACACCACCCAATATAACCGTTTGGGGACGCAAAATTTTATATTTTCCACGGCCTCCAGAAGTTGCAACAATATGTGAACTATCATAAATAGAAGTAGGAGGGTTAGCCTGCTCTAACAATGGGTTTGCAGCAAAGTTATTTGCAATAAAACCTGTATCTACTTCAGCTTGGCTAAATTCAGCAAATTTATATTCTTCTTTTTCTAATGTATCATTTAATCTCAGAGTTACTAATTTATTCTGAATATTTTTAGAAATTTGCTCATTAACTTGAGCTAAATTATCTTTACCGGTATTAGGTTTGGTTGCATTATCCTTATCGGCGTTATCTTTACCGGTAGTAGGCTTGTTTGCATTGTCCTTGCCGGTGTTATCTTTACCGGTATTGGGCTTGGTTGCATTGTCCTTGCCCGCGTTATCTTTACTGGTATTAGGTTTGTTTGCATTGTCCTGACCGGCGTTATCTTTACCGGTAGTGGGCTTGTTTACATTATCCTTGCCGGTGTTATCTTTACCGATACTGGGCTTGGTTGCATTGTCCTTGCCCGCGTTATCTTTACCGGTAGTAGGCTTGGTTGCATTGTCTTTACCGGAGTTATCTTT
>JVVZ01000351.1:0-8290 GCA_001062585.1 Neisseria meningitidis | reverse complement strand
GAGACAAGGCGGCAACGCCCGCCGTGTACGGGTAGTACATAAGGGCGTTGGCAATGCCGTATCATTGCAATTTTAATCCACTATATTTTCCGTAGGACATATCGGGAATGCGGCAGAGAGTTTGGAGGCAGGGTATGCAGGTCGTCTGAAAACGGTTCATCCCGTTTTCAGACGACCTTTTTTGACAATGTGATACACTGTCATTCTGACGACATAAATTATTGATGCAAAGCCAAACGCTTCAGGAATACAAATTGAACATCCTCATTACTTCTCCCCGCGCGCCCGTTGCGCTGGAATGGGCGCGGTTCGCCAAACGCGGCGGACATCAGGTTGTGTTTTGCGACAGCCTGCATTTTCCGGTCGGCATTTTTGCCGGATTGGGCGGGTACCGCCGCATTCCCGCGCCGCGTTTGGATTTCGCCAGCTATGCGCGTGCTATGACGGAATTGGTGGCGCAGGCGGATTGTGCGATTCCGACCTGTGAAGATATTTTTTATTTGGCGAGGCTGGATTTGCCGGAATCGGAGCGCGCCAAATGTTGGATGCCGGATAATGAAACGCTGTTCACCCTGCATGACAAATTCCGTTTTTTCGAGCGGATGCCGCAGGATACGGCGGTGCGTTTTCCGGCTACGCGCCGAATTACGTCGGTCGGCGAAGTCGAATGCGACAGCGTGAAGAAAACGGTATTGAAGCCCGTTTATTCGCGTTTCGGTCGTTCCGTAATACGCGGCGTAACGGAAGGTCGTCTGAAAAACATCCATATCAGTGCGGATTATCCTTGGGTGCAGCAGGATTTTATTACGGGGCAGGGGGTGTGTAATTATGTGATTTGCGAACACGGCAGCGTGTTGGCGCATGCCGCCTACCGCCCGCGCTACCTGCTCAACGATTCGGCATCAACCTATTTCGAGCCACTTTCCGACCCGCGTTTGGACGAATTTGTGACGAAATTTGCCGAGCAAAACGCGTTTCACGGACAGGCGGCTTTTGACTTTATCGATGACGGAAACGATTTGTGGCTGTTGGAATGCAACCCCCGCGCGACCAGCGGCCTGCATCTTTTACGCGAGGATTTGATATTTGACGGAGCAGGGCGCTTGCAGCAACGGAAACACAACGCGCCATCCAAACCTTTACGGGTCGGCGCGACCTTGCCGTTGCTTTTCGGTTATCGGGCTTGGAAAGAGGGAAAATGGACGGCGCTTTGGCAGGACTTCCGCCGAGCCGATGATGTGATTGCCGATTTGCCTTTCTATGCGCAATGGCTGGCATTGGGCGAGATGATGTGGCGCAGTATCCGGCATCATAAGCCTTTAACCAGCGCCAGCACTTTCGATATTGAGTTTGACGGCGATGAAAACTGATCTGTCCCACGAATTTGCGGCATTGTTCCGAGACATTCCGCTGCAACGCCTGTTTGCCAATATGAATGCCCGCGCCGAGGTTTTGAATATCGACGGTTTGGATATTCCCTGCACCGTCATCGACCGGATCACGCCTAATTGCTATACCGCGTCGCCGCATTCGGCAATCGTGGATTATGCGAGGGACGAGTTGGTCAAACTGCCCGGCGGGCAGCGTATGTTTGCGGCCGGTTTGTTGTCGGCGTTAAGCGGCATTTTGCGGCTGAATCAGATTGACCGTATGGTAACGCTGAACAATTATTGCCTCTCTACCAATAGCTTCTCTGAGGCTTTTCAGACGACCCCAATGTCGAAGCTGACCCAAGCCGCCGTCGCAAAATGGCCGAAACATGCTTTGTCCGTCCGTTCGCTGAATCCGCGCCAGCATAGGGATTTGATTGAACGGCTGGAACAGCTCGGTTGGAAAATGGTGGTGACGCGGCAGGTTTACATTATGGACGATTGGCAGGCAGTCATGGCAAAAACCAATACCAAACGCGACCGCAAGATATTTAATGACGGACGTTATGTTTTTGAGCGCTTGAGTGCCGACAGCCCTGATGCGGATTTTGAAGCGGCGGTGCATTGGTACAACTGCCTGTATCTGAACAAATATTCCAAGCAAAACGTACAATTTACCGTTGAATTTATGCGCGGAGCTGTATCGCGCGATATCTTGAATTTATTTCTACTGCGTGACGGCAAAACCGGTGAAAGTGCCGGAGTATCAGGCGTGGTCATCGACAGCAATACCGCTACTTCGCCCATCGTCGGCTACGATGATGCCAAGCCGCAAAGTGATGCCTTATACCGCCGCTGCATGACGCGTTCCATGCAAACCTGTATCGAAGCGGATGTCCCTTTAAATTTCAGTTCCGGTACGCCCGATTTCAAAAGGGTACGCGGCGCAGTACCTGAAATCGAATATATGGCGGTCTATACGTCCCATCTCCGACCTGCGCGCCGGCTTATTTGGAAGCTGTTACACGCATTGAGCCAAGGGTATTACAAAAAAATCCTGATTAAATACAAACTGTAAACATAAATATTGAACTTAAAAAACGGAGTACATCATGAAAAAAACGTTTTTACTCATCTGCCTTGCCGCCACTGCGGCCGCATCCGCCGAAACTATATCGTTGGAAGTATCGGGCAATCCGGCATTCCGTCAATATTCCGCCAATGCAAAGGTAGAGTCTGCGTTCAAATCCATACAAAACGAATGCGGTGATTTTGCCGTTGCGCCTGTTTCACTTTCCCTGAAAAAGGACGCTAAATATTTCGTCGCAGTCTGCACAATGGGCGGCAGCGCATTGACAGAATTCCAAATCCTCTCCAGCGGACGCGGCAAATCAGAGGTCTTGTTGGAAGGCGGAGGCTATGGAATCAATATCTTGCCGAAACAACATAACGGTTTGCGCGATATCGCCGTTACAGAAGGCAATGCAAGATATTGCACCGAAACGCGTTACCGCTTTAATGGAAAAGCCTACCGCCCCTATAAACGTAAGAGCTGCCTAGGTTAATCCATGCTGTAAGTTTCAAAAGAGGTGTATCAACATGAAAAAGTTGATTTGCCATCACAATCAAATAAAACGACACAAACCATGAACATAGAAAAAATGAAACGCGCTTGGTATCCGTTGATACCAAGCAAGCAGCTGAAAGACAAGCCCGTTCATCGCGAATTGTTGGGACAGCAACTGGTATTGGTACGGCTGAACGGACAAGCAGCCTGTATGGATGACTGTTGTCCGCATCGGCATGTGCCGTTGAGTGCGGGCAAAATCGTTTCGGGCAAACTCCAATGTTGTTATCACGGCTGGGAGTTTGATGCGCAAGGCAAAGTTTTGACTGTTGTCGGCGGGATGTGTGCTTGTGAAGAAGCTGAGAGTGTTCCTACGTTTCCATGCCGAGAGTACGACGATTGGGTGTGGGTTTGTCTGGTTTCCGATATTCCTTTTGAACCGTATGCCGATTTTGAAGCGCCGGAAGGTTTTGAAACCGCCAACGCCGTCCGATATATGGAAGGCGATTTTATCCACGCCATCGAAAACTTCCTCGACCCGACCCATACGCGCTATATCCATGCCAAACTGCTGCGCAACAACGGCAAACAAAGCATGCAGATCAGCCAGAGCCACCATGAACGCGGTTTCGTGACGCATTATCGTCTCAATCAACAGCAAAACGGATTGATTAATAAGTTGTTCGACAAAGGCATTACCGTTAACGATGCGGCATTTACCTTCCCGGGTTTGGTGCGTATCGATTACTTCACGCCGAACAGTCATGAATATCGGATTTCCGCTTTCTTTATCCCTCAAAGCAAGGGCAGTATGGGCTTAAATGTCCGAGTTCATTTCCCTAAAAGCCGCTTTCCTTTGCCCATCAAATTCCATCTGTTCCGCCCGTTTCTGGAACGTCTGATGGTTCAGGATTCCGCCATTATCAAAAGCCAATACCATCATCACAAAGAACATTATGCGAATAGGCCTTATTGCAGCACCACCAATGATTTGGTGATTGATCATTTGTTGCATCTCTTCTTGGAAAACATGCCGGAGGGCATAGACAAAACGGGAGAAATGAGTTTATAGAGAATGCGAAACCGGAGGAGGAGGGTGGTAGCCTGAGGGTCGTCTGAAAACAGTGTAAAACGGGTTTCAGACGACCCCTTCTATAAAAACTGTCAACAATTTTCATTAATATATTCCAAATGCCCGAATATTTATTTTATAAAAATCAATACTCAATCTTTTTGGTATTCGGATAATGTTAAAAGATGAAAGATTTTGTCTTGATTGAACAGGCGGTTTGCGTTATCGTTTGCATTCTTTCATTCATAAACTCTGTGTTTCATTCCAATTGATTGGACAGTCTGACTGTCGCCGTGTTCCTTCAATGCGCGTACCCTAAACCGCTGCTTGGAGGACTTGCATTACAGGTGCTGTGGCGAGGCGGGTTGCCCCTATTGGTTTGAAGCCGTATAAAAGAGGTCATTATGCAATTATCAGGTGCACAAATCATAGTGCAAAGTCTCAAAGCCGAAGGTGTAGAGTACGTTTTCGGCTATCCGGGCGGCGCAGTCATCGAAATCTACGACGCTATTTTCCAACTCAATAAATTCAAGCACATCCTGACCCGCCACGAGCAGGCGGCGGTACACGCGGCAGATGCGTATGCGCGCGTCAGCGGCAAAGTCGGCGTCGCGCTGGTTACTTCCGGTCCGGGCGTGACCAATGCGCTGACAGGCATTGCCACCGCATACAGCGATTCGATTCCGATGGTGGTCATCAGCGGACAGGTCGGCAATTCGCTCATCGGTACGGATGCGTTTCAAGAGGTGGATACGGTCGGCATTACCCGTCCGTGCGTCAAACACAATTTCTTGGTAACCAACGTCAACGAGCTTGCCGAGACCATTAAAAAGGCATTCCAAATCGCCGCCAGCGGCCGTCCAGGTCCCGTTGTGGTCGATATTCCCAAAGATGTAACGCAGGCGATGGCGAAATTCAGCTATCCGCAGGAAGACATCTTTATCCGCTCTTACCAACCTGTCGTGCAAGGCCATATCGGGCAGATTAAAAAAGCCATCCAAATGTTGGCTTCCGCCAAACGTCCGATCGTTTATTTCGGCGGCGGCGTGGTATTGGGCAATGCTTCGGAAGAGCTGACGAAATTTGTCCGCATGACGGGCGCACCGTGTACCGGCACGCTGATGGGGCTGGGCGCGTACCCTTCAAGCGACCGCCAATTCTTGGGCATGCTGGGTATGCACGGCACTTACGAAGCCAACCTCGCCATGCAAAACGCGGATGTCGTGTTGGCAGTGGGTGCGCGTTTTGACGACCGTGTCGTCTCCGTTCCGTCCAAATTTTTTGAAAAAGCCAAAAAAGTCATTCACATTGATGTTGACCCGTCCAGCATCGCCAAACGCGTCAAAGTCGATATTCCGATTGTCGGCGACGTGAAAAACGTCTTGTCCGAAATGATTGCCTTGTGGGGCAAACAGGATGCGCCTGCCGCCGACTCTTTGGACAAATGGTGGAAAAACATCGAAGAATGGCGTTCGCGCAACTGCCTGTGGTTTGACAACGACAGCGAAATCATCAAACCGCAATATGTCGTGCAGAAACTTGCCGAAGTTACCGGCAATTCCGCCATCATCACTTCGGACGTGGGACAACACCAAATGTTCGCGGCGCAATATTATCCGTTCGAACGCCCGCGCCAATGGCTCAATTCCGGCGGCTTGGGTACGATGGGCGTAGGGCTGCCGTATGCGCTGGGTGCGAAACTTGCCGCTCCCGACCAAGACGTATTCTGTATTACGGGCGAAGGTTCGATTCAGATGAACATCCAGGAATTGTCCACCTGCTTCCAATACCATGTCCCGATTAACGTCGTTACCCTAAACAACGGCTACCTCGGCATGGTTCGCCAATGGCAGGAGCTATATTACGGCAACCGTGAATCGGAAACCTATTTCGATTCCCTGCCCGATTTCGTCAAACTGGCGGAAGCATACGGGCACATCGGTATCCGCGTGGACAAAAAATCCGATGTTGAAGGCGCGCTTTTGGAAGCGGTCAAACAAAAAGACCGTCTGGTATTTATCGACTTCTTGACCGATAAGAAACAAAACGTGCTGCCCATGGTCGGCAACGGCAAAGGTTTGGACGAAATGGTTCTGCCGCCGCACATGCGCGAAAACCCGAAAGCGTAAGGAGAACGACAATGCGACATATCTTATCTGTTCTGATGGAAAACGAATCAGGCGCGATGAGCCGCGTGGTCGGTCTTTTCTCCGCTCGCGACTACAACATCGACTCCTTGGCAGTAGCCCCGACCGAAGACAAAACCCTTTCACGCATGACCATCGTTACCCACGGCGACGAGCAAGTCATCGAACAAATCACCAAGCAACTCAATAAATTGATTGAGGTTGTCAAAGTGGTCGATTTGAACGAAAGCCGTTTTGTCGAACGCGAATTGATGTTGGTAAAAGTCCGCGCCGTCGGCAAAGACCGCGACGAATTTTTACGGTTGACCGAAATCTACCGTGGCAGCATCATCGACGTAACCGACCGCAGCTACACCATCGAAATCACAGGCTCGACTGACAAACTTGACTCCTTCCTCGAAACCGTCGGACGCGCCCAGATTTTGGAAACCGTACGCACAGGCGCAGCCGGTATCGGCCGCGGCGAGCGTATTTTGAAAATTTAACACCGTCAGGTTTTCAGACGACCCGATAGGTCGTCTGAAAACAGAAACGGCAGGAGAGATTGATGTCAAACATTAAAATCGTCGCGCTGGTTACCGTCAAACCCGAATACACGGAAACGCTGAAACCCTTGTTCCAAAGCCTGGTCAAAGCCAGCCGTGCGGAAGAAGGCAACATCAGCTACGATTTGCATCAGGAAATCGGCAAACCCGAGCGTTTCGTCTTCGTCGAAAACTGGAAATCCCAAGCCGCCATCGACGCGCACAACGCCAGCGAACATTTCCAAGGTTTCGTCAAAGCCATCGACGGCAAAACCGACGCGCTCGAAATCGTTTTGATGGAAGAACTCTCCGTTTAACCCTTTACCCTCAATCCAACCGTCCGGCATCCTCAACACAAAGCCGGAATCCATTTTACCCAAAGGAAATCAAATGCAAGTTTATTACGATAAAGACGCCGACTTGTCCCTGATCAAAGGCAAAACCGTCGCCATCATCGGCTACGGCTCACAAGGCCACGCCCACGCAGCCAACCTGAAAGATTCAGGCGTAAACGTAGTAGTCGGCCTGCGCCAAGGCGGCTCTTGGAAAAAAGCAGAAGCAGCCGGCTTCGAAGTATTGTCCGTAGCCGATGCCACCAAAAAAGCAGACGTAGTGATGATTCTGCTGCCCGACGAAAACCAACCCGTCGTCTATAAAAACGAAATCGAGCCTAACCTGAAACAAGGCGCGGTACTCGCTTTCGCACACGGCTTCAACGTCCACTACAACCAAATCGTACCGCGTGCCGACTTGGACGTGATTATGGTCGCCCCCAAAGGCCCCGGCCACACCGTACGCAGTGAATTCCTCAAAGGCGGCGGCGTACCTTCCCTGATCGCCGTTTACCAAGATAAAAGCGGCAAAGCGCGCGACATCGCCCTGTCTTACGCAGCAGCCAACGGCGGCACCAAAGGCGGCGTGATTGAAACCAACTTCCGCGAAGAAACCGAAACCGACCTCTTCGGCGAACAAGCCGTATTGTGCGGCGGCGTGGTCGAACTGATCAAAACCGGCTTCGAAACCCTGACCGAAGCAGGCTACGCGCCCGAAATGGCATACTTCGAATGCCTGCACGAAATGAAGCTCATCGTTGACCTGATTTACGAAGGCGGCATCGCCAACATGAACTACTCCATTTCCAACAACGCGGAGTACGGCGAATACGTTACCGGCGTGGAAGTCATCAACGACAAATCCCGCGAAGCCATGCGCAACGCCCTCAAACGCATCCAAACCGGCGAATACGCTAAAATGTTCATCCAAGAAGGCGCCGTCAACTACGCCAGCATGACCGCCCGCCGCCGCCTGACTGCCGATCACCAAATCGAGAAAGTCGGCGCACAACTGCGTTCCATGATGCCTTGGATTGCCAAAAACAAACTGGTCGATCTGGACAAAAACTAATCCGACTCGATTCAGCCATAAGCAAACCTGCCCGACGATTCGGGCAGGTTTTTTGTTACGTTGAGATTTTGAGAAATCAAAAATTCCAGTGGAGGAAAGGTCGTCTGAAAGACGAATTGACGATTTCAGACGACCCTTTGCTTGATTTGGAAGTTATAGTGGATTAAATTTAAATCAGGACAAGGCGACGAAGCCGCAGACAGTAC
>JVVZ01000350.1:0-353 GCA_001062585.1 Neisseria meningitidis | reverse complement strand
TATTTTTCGAAAGGGGGCGGAATGAAGGAAATTCAGCGGGGATTTTCTTTGTCTCAACTGGTTTTTACCATCATGACGGTGGGGATTTTAACGTCGATTGCCTACCCGTCTTACCAAAAATATGTTGAAAATACCAAGCTGCAGGAAGTGCGGGCAGCCATGCTGGAAAACGCCCAATTTCTGGAGCGTTTTTATCAAAAAAACGGAAGTTTCAAACAAAGTTCCACCCAATGGCCGGATTTGCCGATTAAGGAAATCGGCGATTTTTGCATCAAGGTGCAAGGCGACGCCAAAGGCACGCCGGACGGGCGGTTTACCCTGAAGGCAGTAGCGCGGTCGGATAAAAATCCCAA
>JVVZ01000349.1:0-4051 GCA_001062585.1 Neisseria meningitidis | reverse complement strand
GACAGTACAGATAGTACGACAAGACGAGGCAACGCCGTACTGGTTTAAAGTTAAGCCACTATACATTTTCAGACGACCCGACATATCCCAAGGTCGTCTGAAAATACCGGCCAAAAAATCAGTGCCGCCGTTTTCCTTCCCTGCTGAACCCAAATAACGGCAGACCCCGCATTCACACCCAACCCTAAAAACGGAAACCCACCCGTTCCCGTTTCAGACGACCTCGCGGCCGTTTTCCCACAAAACCGTCCAACCTCAGGAGCATCCGATGAAACACCTTCACGACTTACCGGCTTGGTCAAAATTATGGATACATTTTGACGAAACCAAAGAACAACACATGCGCGAAATGTTCGAGCAAGATCCGCAGCGGGCGGAACGCTACTGGCTGCAAGTCGGCGGACTGACGCTGGATTACTCCAAAAACCGCATCAACGACGAAACCATGGCACTGTTGTTCGAGCTTGCCCGTGAAGCCGGCGTACCCGAACGCATGCAGCAGATGTTCCGTGGCGAAAAAATCAACACCACCGAAAACCGCGCCGTCCTCCACGTCGCCCTACGCAACCGCACCAACTCCCCCATCGTCGTTGACGGCGAAGACGTCATGCCCAAAGTCAACCACGTCCTCCAACGCATGGGCGAATTCGCACACGAAGTCCGCAGCGGCAGCTGGTTAGGCTATACCAACCAAGTCATCACCGACATCGTCAACATCGGCATCGGCGGCTCCGACCTCGGCCCGCTGATGATGTGCACCGCGCTCAAACCCTTCGGACACCCCCGCCTCAACATGCACTTCGTCTCCAACGTGGACGGCTCCCAACTGCGCGACGTATTGTCCAAAGTCCACCCCGAGACCACCCTCTTCATCATCGCCTCCAAAACCTTCACCACCCAAGAAACCCTCACCAACGCCCTGACCGCGCGCAAATGGTTCCTTGACCACGCAGGCGACGAAGCCGCCGTCGCCAAACACTTCGTCGCCGTCTCCACCAACCAAAAAGCCGTTGCCGAGTTCGGCATCGACACCGCCAACATGTTCGAATTTTGGGACTGGGTCGGCGGACGATACAGTCTCTGGTCAGCCATCGGCCTGCCCATCATGCTCTATTTGGGCGAAGAAAACTTCATCGAAATGCTCAACGGCGCGCACCTGATGGACCAACACTTCATCAACACCCCGCTCGAGCGCAACATGCCCGTCATCCTCGCCCTCATCGGCATCTGGTACATCAACTACTACGGCGGTGGCAGCCACGTCATCGCGCCTTACGACCAACACCTCCACCGCCTGCCCAAATTCATCCAGCAGCTCGACATGGAGAGCAACGGCAAACAAGTTACCCTCGACGGCAAAGTAGTCGGCTACGAAACCTCCCCGATTATTTGGGGTGAAACCGGCATCAACGGTCAGCACGCCTTCTTCCAACTGCTGCACCAAGGCACCCACATCACCCCGATCGACCTCATCGCCTCGCTTGAAAAACGCAGCAACCTGCGCGGTCACCACGAAATCCTGCTCGCCAACGTCTTCGCCCAAGCCGAAGCCTTCATGCGCGGCAAAACCCCCGACGAAGTCCGCGCCGAACTCAAAGCCCAAGGCATGGAAGCAGAGCGCATCGAAGAGCTGGTTCCGCACAAAACCTTCTCAGGCAACCGCCCGACCAACCTCATCCTCATGGACAAAATCAACCCCCGCAACATGGGCAGCCTGATCGCCATGTACGAACACAAAACCTTCGTCCAAGGCATCATTTGGGGCATCAACAGCTTCGACCAATGGGGCGTCGAACTCGGCAAACAGCTCGCCAAAACCATCCTCGCCGAGCTGACCGGCGAAACCGGCGTACAAAAACACGACAGCTCCACCACCCGCCTGATCAACCTTTATCTGAACGCCAACAAATAAAGACAGCCCCATCAGGACAAAAGGTCGTCTGAAAACCCAGATTTAAGGTTTTCAGACGACCTTTTTCACTCCCTGTATAGCGTTTATCAACCGTTAGACAGCGAAACAACAAACAAAATAACCTGCACCAAAGGCAGAGCGGCCGCAACCGTTTTGACAAACAAACGATCAGGCTTTTCCATCCTCGGAAGCTGATATTGTTTCAGCCACCACAACCCCACCAGATAAGTAGAAACTGGTACGGACGCATAACTCGTCAAAAGACTGATGCCAATGGTAGCCTCACTGTTCCCGAAAAAATGGCGGACAATCGGTTCGGCAATCAGAGCAACCGCCACACCCACGCACAATGCCCCGATCATTTGAACTGCAAACAGGCTCATACCGGCGATAATGCTTTGTTTTGTGTTTAATCCGAATCCTCGATTGACGGCAACGATATCAACTGCACACCATAACAGACACAACAACAGACCAAATAGCGAAAACATGCCTACCTCCGATCTTTAAATCCGTTTTCAGACGACCTTTCCCTTATTATTCTTTGTTTGCCGCCTCAAGGCAGGGCGATGAATTTAATCAGCACTTCTTTGAAAATAAAGCCGAACACGCCCAAGCCCAATACCAGGAACAAAATCGCGATGCCGAATTTGCCCGCCTTGGATTCCTTGCCCAAGTTCCAGACGATAAAACCCAAGAAAATAACCAGTCCGGTCAGGCAGATTTTCATCGCCCAATCGGAAAATTCCGCTTCACTCATAATTGATTTCCTTATTTGATGTTGTGTGTATTTTAATGTTTTCAGACGACCTTTGAAACGCCAAGAGGTCGTCTGAAATGTAATGGTTCAGCAAATGCCGTCTGTCGGGCGTTTGGCTTAACGCGCCAATGCCTGTTTCAAATCGTCAATCAAATCATCGACGTACTCCAAACCGACGGACAGGCGCACCAGTCCGGGGCGGATATTGGCGGCGAGTTTTTCTTCGGGCTGCATCCTGCCGTGTGTGGTTGTCCACGGGTGGGTAATGGTCGAGCGCACGTCGCCGAGGTTGGCGGTACGGGAGAAGAGTTCGACACCATCCACGATTTTCCACGCGGCGTCAGTATCGGCGACTTCAAAGCCGATGACGATGCCGCCGCCGTTTTGCTGTTTGCGGATAAGCTCCGCCTGCGGATGGTCGGGCAATCCGGTGTAGTAAACGGCTTGAACCTGCGGCTGCGCTTGCAGCCATTGGGCGATTTTCAGGGCGTTGTCGAACTGTTTTTCCATACGCAGCGACAGGGTTTCCACGCCGCTCAACAACTGCCATGCGTTAAACGGCGACATCGCCAGCCCGCAAGAGTTGCAGTAAACGGCGACCTGCGTCATCAGTTCTTCCGAACCCGCCAACACGCCGCCCATCACGCGCCCGTGTCCGTCGATGGCTTTGGTTGCGGAGGAAACGGAAATATCCGCGCCGTGTTTCAAAGGCTGCGAGCCGACGGGCGACAGCAGGCTGTTGTCCACCACCAAAAGCGCGCCGATGCTGTGCGCCAATTCTGCCAAGGCTTTCAAGTCGACCACTTCGCCCAAGGGGTTGGACGGTGTTTCCAAAAACAGCAGTTTGGTGTTGGCTTTGACGGCGGCTTTCCATTCGTCCACATCGGTCGGCGACACATGGCTCACTTCGATGCCGAATTTGGTGACGATGTTATTGATAAAGCCGACGGTTGTGCCGAACAGGCTGCGGCTGGAAATCACATGGTCGCCCGCCTGCAGGAAGGTGAAAAACGCCGCCTGAACCGCGGACATACCGGTCGAAGTGGCGACCGCGCGTTCCGCGCCTTCCAAAGCGGCGATGCGTTTTTCAAAGGCGGCTGTGGTCGGATTGGCAGTACGGGTATAAGTGAACCCTTTGATTTTTTTGGAAAACAAATCGGCGGCATGTTGGGCGCTGTCCCACATGAAGCTGCTGGTGAGGAACAATGCCTGATTGTGTTCGCGGTATTCGGTTTGCTCTTTGCCGCCGCGTATGGCGAGCGTCTGCGGGTGGAGTTTTTTACTCATTTGTTTTCCAATCTTGTTCAGCAGGTTTGTTTGATGTCTTATAGTGGATTAACTTTAAACCAGTACGGCGTTACCTCGCCTTAGCTCAAAGA
>JVVZ01000348.1:0-8433 GCA_001062585.1 Neisseria meningitidis | reverse complement strand
TACTGTCTGCGGCTTCGTCGCCTTGTCCTGATTTAAATTTAATCCACTATAAATCAGCAGCAAGACCATACGACAAAAGGTCGTCTGAAACCTTATTCCGGTTTTCAGACGACCTTTCAGATGCTCAAAATCTGGGTATTTAATCTTGCAACGCGGCGGCGATTTCGTTGCGCAGTTTGTTTAAAAACCTGCCGTGGCGCACCCATTGGGCGGCGGTTTCGTGGTCTTTCCCGGCAAAGGCCGTCCGCAAATCTTGATACAGCTTGTCTTGTTCACGGCTGATTTCTTGATCCAACGCGCGCAGGGCTTCGTTGTTTTGCGCCATTTGCGCATCCATCAGCGTTTCGCGCCATTCCATTTGCTGCATGAGAAATTCAGGAGCGAAAGAGGTATGCTCCGGCGCATCGGCGTCTATGCCCAACGTTTTCAGCAGATACGCGGCGCGGTCGATGGGATTTTTCAAGGTACGGTAGGCATCGTTGATGGTGGAAGACATCATGACCGCCTGTTTCTGCTCGAACGCGGAGGCTGAAGCGAATTTATCGGGATGGAAACGGGCAGCCAAGGCGCGGTAGGTTTGCTCCAAGCTTTCAGCGTCGATATCGAAAGCAGGTTCAAGCTGGAAGAGTGTGAAATATTGAGACATGGCGGGATAATTAATGTGAAATTTTCGGCAGAAACCTGATTTTGCCTTATAATCCGCTGATTCTTAACCAAAAGGACTGAATATGAGCAGTAAAGTGCAGCACAACAAAGGCAAAATACGCGACAATGCTTTAAAAGCCTTAGTGAAATCCGATTTGTTCCGACACAAGGTGGAACGGAAAAGAAAAGGCAAAGGCAGTTACAACAGGCAGGAAGCGAAAAAATGGCGGGACGGTTTTGATACTGTCCCGCCGTTTTTATGTCTTAAACGTGGAAGCTCTCGCCACAGCCGCAAGAGTCTTTGACATTCGGGTTTTCAAATTTGAAACCTTCCTGCAAGCCTTCTTTGGTGTAATCGACTTGCGTGCCGTCCAGATAAACCAGACTTTTCGGGTCGATATAGATGCGGGCGCCGTGTTCTTCGAATACCAAATCTTCGGCGCTGGCCTCATCGACAAATTCGAGGTTGTAGGCCATGCCCGAACAGCCGCTGGTTTTCACACCCAAGCGCACGCCCAAGCCTTTGCCGCGTTTGGTCAGGTAGCTGTTGATGTATTTGGCTGCGTTTTCTGTGATGGTAATCAAAATATTTGTCCTTTTTATATAGATTGAAAATACTTGTTTTCAGGTCGTCTGAAACTTGAGTTAACTTTTTGGCAACCTGCGGCACCGCTGACGATACAGCAACACAGCCCAAATCAACCAAACACCCAGCCAAACGGGGAAGAGTGCTAACAGACTGAGCCAGCCATAAATACTGCCTGTCCAATCACGGTTAAGCGGCGTACGGAATGCAGAATCCAACCCGGTCCGAGAGGCTAAATATACCCGTGCAATTTCGCCCCGTATCTCAGGACGCAAAGACAAGATTTCCACTTCGATATGGTTTAACCCAATCGGCGTATCCGCGCAGTCCAAACAGCGGATATCTATCCGCCGCTGCGCATGTGCTGCGCTTTTGCTTGTGCTTTGTGGCGTATAGACCTGATAAGTAATGTCGTCAGGCAAGGGTTCCAAACTCGCTTCATGCGATTTCGCCTGCCCGGATTCACGCTCAATCGTAATAAGGGGCGGTTGACTGTTTTGGATCGCAACATAGGATAATTTTACCCGTGCACCTTCCTTTAAAACAATGCTTTGCGCAGGAGGATAGTAATTCACCACCGCAAATAAAGCATATCCGACCAGCAGTATCAAACTATATGCGTAAAACAGTATTTTCGCGATACCGCATTTACCCATTTATCTAACCTTGTTCAATTTTCCGTTGCCTGTCGCTGCTGCGCCCAAGCAACGGCAGCCTGCATGGCTGCCCGGGCCTGCGGACTGTTTTTCCAACAGGTCGAGCCGGTCAATTTTGCGCCTTGTTCCAAAACATCGTCCAAATCCGCTGCCGCCAGCGTGGCAACATCATCCAAACCCATTTGCTGCAAACGCTGCAATACGGTTTTACCTATGCCTTTGACGGCAAGCAGGGATTGGGCTTCTTCATCGGTAAAAGGCATTTCGTCTCCTTTGATTTTGCAGGCATATCGACTAAATATAAGCCTACGGCTTATTGCCCTCTCCCTAACCCTCTCCCTAACCCTCTCCCGCGGGGAGAGGGGATAGATTGGCAGACAGTCCCAAATTTGGCGGCAATTTCAAAAGGATTAGGTTTCTGTGTCCTTACCCTCTTCTTCACGATAGAAGGTATGTCGTCTCTTTTGATTCTGGAGGCGTATCGACTAAATATAAGCCTGCGGCTTATCGCCCTCTCCCTAACCCTCTCCCGCGGGGAGAGGGAATAGATTGGCAGGCAGCCCCAAATTTGGCGGCAACTTCAAAAGGATTAAGTTTCTGTATCCTTACCCTCTTCTTTACAAGAAAAGGCATGCCGTCTCCTTTGATTTTACAGGCATATCGACAAATATAAGCCTGCGGCTTATCGCCCTCTCCCTAACCCTCTCCCACGGGGAGAGGGGATAGATTGGCAGGCAATCCCAAATTTGGCGGCAACTTCAAAAGGATTAAGTTTCTTTGCCCTTGACTTCCGACCTCCGAGGGAGATGGGAATAAATCATCAGGTTTGCTTTTTCCGGAAACCCTAAGACTTTCAGGAGTCCTATGAATGTCTGCCGACAAAGCACCCACTAATCGGATTATTTGTTTTCCTGACGTTTGCGGTAGTCGGCAACGGCCGCCTTTACCGCGTCTTCCGCCAAGATGGAGCAGTGGATTTTCACAGGCGGCAATTCCAGTTCTTCGGCGATTTCGCTGTTTTTGATTGCCAGCGCGTCATCCAGGCTTTTACCTTTGACCCACTCGGTAATCAGGCTGGACGAAGCGATGGCGGATCCGCAGCCGTAAGTTTTGAATTTAGCGTCTTCAATGATGCCCTCGTCGTTCACTTTGATTTGCAGGCGCATCACGTCGCCGCAGGCCGGCGCGCCGACCATACCGGTGCCGACAGACTCGTCGTTTTTATCGAAAGTACCGACATTGCGGGGGTTTTCATAGTGATCGATTACTTTATCGCTGTATGCCATGATGTGGTTTCCTTAATATTTTTTGATGGTTTAAGTGGTTTGTTTACTGGTTTTCAGACGACCTAGAATTTAGATTTTGCACGCGCCGCCTTCGCAGCCGTCGTCGTTTTCCGAATCGACGCCGCCTTCCACGGTAACGCCGTCAAAATCTTCAAGCAGGTTGTCGAGATTGTCCAAATCTAAATCTTGTTCGTTCATGGTTTTGTATCCTTGATTTTAATGTGGTGGCTTCTAGGTCGTCTGAAAAGGTCTTTTTGAGGTTTCAGACGACCCTTTTTAATGTTTAGGTTGGATAAATTGCTCAATATTATCTATTACAGTTTTTCATCAGCCATGTACAAAAGCACATTCCAAAATTGTTTGGGCTTTCCCGTTAACATTAATCGGTTTCAGTTTTGCTTGCAGGGTTTCGTATTCTTCTAAAATCAAACTGTATTTCCGAACAGGACGGTATTTTCCTTTTAACACCTTGCGTGCCTGTTCCGGCGGCACATCCAACAACAAACGGGTGTAGCTGTAACCTGCGGTTTCTATTTGGAACGTCTGGCTGATATGAACCACAGGCAAGCCATAATAAGTACCGCTGAGTTTCAAACGGGTTTGATCAAGAATGAACGGTTCTCCATCTTCACTAAACTCCGCGCGGTGCAAAGTCATCGGCGGGTGCGCAAGATCACGGTAAGCCTTTGGCAGATTGACTCTATTGGGATAATTCAAACGTAGGTTTTGATATTTAGAGTCCTTATCGTTCCAGCTGTAGTTTATATCACTAAATGAATCAAGCAGATTTTCCAAACGTTTATCGAATTGGCAGCCATTTTCAAATGATTTAAATATCGTTGACCAATCGGGTTGTGTCTGTGCTGAAACCAGCGGGGCAGAACATAGCATCAGACAAGAAAGTAAGTAGCGTGTTTTATTTTTTATAGTCATTTTTAGTATTTTTCTGGATAGGGTCGTCTGAAAGGGTCTTTTAGGATTTTCAGACGACCTTTTCTTTTGGTTAATGCGCCGCCCATTCAATCGAGTTCAAATCAATCCCGTCTTTGAACATTTCCCACAGCGGAGACAGTTCGCGCAGTTTGCCGATTTTGGATTTGATCAGTTCGGCGGCGAATTGCACTTCTTCTTCCGTGGTCATGCGGCCGAAGGTGATGCGCAGGGATGAGTGCGCCAGTTCGTCGTTGCGGCCGAGCGCGCGCAGGACGTAGCTGGGTTCGAGCGAGGCGGAGGTGCAGGCGGAGCCGCTGGATACGGCGAGTTCTTTGACCGCCATAATCAGGCTTTCGCCTTCGACGAAGTTGAAGCTGACGTTCAGGTTGTTCGGGGCGCGGTGTTCGAGATCGCCGTTGATATAGACTTCTTCGATGCCTTCGATGCCTTTGAGGAAGATGTCGCGCAGTTTGCGGTAGTGCGCCATGTCTTGCTTGAGTTCTTCTTTGGCGATGCGGAAGGCTTCGCCCATGCCGACGATTTGGTGGGTCGGCAGGGTGCCGCTGCGGAAGCCGCGTTCGTGGCCGCCGCCGTGCATTTGGGCTTCGAGGCGGACGCGGGGTTTGCGGCGGACGTACAGCGCGCCGATGCCTTTGGGTCCGTACACTTTGTGGCCGGACATGGAGAGCAGGTCGATTTTGGCGGCTTCGACATCCACAGGCACTTTGCCGCAGGCTTGGGCGGCATCGACGTGGAAGATGATTTTGCGTTCGCGGCAAATTTCGCCGATGGCAGGAATGTCTTGCACCACGCCGATTTCGTTGTTCACCCACATTACGGAAATCAGGATGGTGTCGTCGCGGATGGCGGCTTTGAGTTCTTCCAAGTCAATCAGGCCGTTTTCCTGCACGCCGAGGTAGGTGACTTCAAAGCCTTGGCGTTCGAGTTCGCGCATGGTGTCGAGCACGGCTTTGTGTTCGGTTTTGACGGTGATGAGGTGTTTGCCTTTGGTTTTGTAGAAGTTTGCCGCACCTTTGATGGCAAGGTTGTCGGACTCGGTCGCGCCGCTGGTGAAGATGATTTCTTTGGGGTCGGCGTTAATCAGGGCGGCGATGTCGGCGCGGGCTTTTTCGACGGCCTCTTCTGCTTCCCAGCCGAATGCGTGGCTGTTGGAGGCGGGGTTGCCGAAGGTTTCGGTCAGATAGGGAATCATTTTTTCGGCAACACGTTTGTCAACGGGGGTGGTGGCGGCGTAGTCGAGATAAACGGGGGTTTTGACGGTCATGGTTTGCTCTTTCTTTTTCTGTAATGTACTTAATGGATATGTGTAAATTGGATGACGTGGCTGCCGTCATCGCTGTTTTTCTGTTCGATGATGCTTTGCAAGGTAACGCTGCTGAGGTAATCGTTGATGGTTTTGTTCAGGTTTTCCCAAAGGTCGTGCGTCAGGCAAGGCGCACCGTGGTGGCAGTTGGCTTTGCTGCTGCATTGGGTGGCGTCCAGCTTGTCTTCGGCGGCGGAAATGATTTGGGCGATATTGATTTGTGCGGGAGGGGCGGCGAGGATGTAGCCGCCGCCGGGGCCGCGCAGGCTTTCGACCAGCCCGGCGCGCCGCAGTTTGCTGAATAGTTGTTCGAGATAGGAAAGCGAAATGCTTTGGCGTTCGCTGATGGCGCTGAGTTTGACAGCGCCGGTTTGTGCGTTCATCGCCAAATCGATCATGGCGGTAACGGCAAAACGCCCTTTTGTGGTCAGTCTCATGGTAGGTGCCTGTGTCGGCTTTTTTATAGTGGTGCGATTGTCTAATATCTGAGTGATTCAGTCAAGTATATTCGGGCATCTTCCGATTGTTTGTTTAAATGGCTGGGCGAATGGATTTTTATCTGCCTGAAGATTTCTCTTTTTTTATCTGAAACTTGAATCCGAGGTCGTCTGAAAAGTGCTATTACCCCGCTTTTGGCGGGGTTAAAACCATTTGCTTTATAATTGCGATTGATATAGATTATCTAATTCATACTAAATCATTATGGTATTGCAAAAGGTCGTCTGAAACCGCCCTGCCCGTTTCAGACGACCCAATCCATAAGCAACCCCTTAACAGAGGCAATCAACAATGAAACGCGATTTGAGCAAAATGACCTGTATCGAAGACCTGCGCCTTGTCGCCAAGCGCAAGATGCCGCGCATGTTTTACGATTACATCGATTCAGGTTCTTGGACGGAAACCACCTACCGCGAAAACACTACGGATTTCAAAGACATCCGCTTCCGACAAAAGGTATTGGTCAATATGGAAGGCCGCAGCCTAGAGACCAAAATGATCGGTCAGGATGTGAAAATGCCGGTAGCGATTGCGCCGACGGGCTTTACCGGCATGGCACACGCCGACGGCGAAATCTTGGCGGCGCGGGCGGCGGAGAAGTTCGGCATTCCGTTTACGCTCTCCACCATGTCCATCTGCTCGATTGAAGACGTTGCCGAAAACACCAGCGCGCCGTTTTGGTTTCAGCTTTATGTGATGCGCGACCGCGAGTTTATGGAAAACCTGATTAAGCGTGCGAAGGATGCCAAATGTTCGGCATTGGTTTTGACCGCCGATTTGCAGGTTTTGGGCCAACGCCACAAAGACATCAAAAACGGACTATCCGCGCCGCCGAAACCGACCATCGCCAATTTAATCAATCTGGCGACCAAGCCCGAATGGTGCATGAAAATGCTGAACACGGAACGCCGCACGTTCCGCAATATCGTCGGACACGCCAAAAACGTCGGCGATCTGTCTTCGCTGTCTTCGTGGACGTCCGAACAATTCGACCCGCGCCTGAGCTGGGACGACGTCGCCCGCATTAAAGATTTGTGGGGCGGTAAGCTGATTATCAAAGGCATTATGGAACCTGAAGATGCGGAAAAAGCAGCGAAAAGCGGCGCGGACGCATTGGTCGTTTCCAACCACGGCGGCCGCCAGCTCGACGACACCATATCCGCCATCAAAGCCTTGCCCGACATCGTCAGCGCAGTCGGCAGCGACATCGAAGTCTGGATGGACAGCGGCATCCGCAGCGGTCAGGACATCCTCAAAGCATGGGCTTTGGGCGCAAAAGGCACAATGATAGGCAGGGCATTCCTCTACGGCTTGGGCGCATACGGCGAAGAAGGCGTCACCCGCGCGCTGGAAATCCTGTATAAGGAAATGGATATATCCATGGCATTTACAGGTCATCGCAATATTCAGGACGTCGATGCCGGTATTTTGCAAAGCACGCGCTGGACGAATGACAAATTCTGATGTTTCATACAAAAAGGTCGTCTGAAATCTGGTTTCAGACGACCTCATCATTATCAGGCATTCATCTTGTCTTCAAATTCAGCCAAAATCCGCGCGACTTCTTCCACGTCTTTGACCGCCCTTACCGCGTCAAACAATTCCTGCGCTGCTCCAAATTCTTTCTTCATCATGCCCAGCCATTGTTTCAGGCGGGCGACGGGGTATTTGTTGTTCGCTTCTTTGGCGAGACACAAATGGAAAAATTGGTTTATCCACACCGAAACTTCGGCGAAATCGCTATCGCGGACGGCTTCGCCGTTTTCGTATTGTTTGATTTGACGCGCCAAATCGGGGCGGATGACAGCGCCGCGGCCGAGCATGACGCTGTTGCAGCCCGTCATCTCTTTAATGCCGATATAGTCTTTGAGGCTGAACACGTCGCCGTTGGCGGTTACGGGGATGGCGACGTGTTCGCGGATTTTGCGTATCCATTCCCAATGCGCGGGCGGTTCGTAGCCTTCGACTTTGGTGCGGGCGTGTACGGTCAGGGCGCAGGCTCCGCCTTCGGCAATGGCGGCGGCACATTCGAGCGCGAGGCTTTTATCTTCGTAACCGAGCCGCATTTTGCCGGTAAGCGGGATGTGTTCGGGCAGGCGTTGGCGCAGGGTTTTGACGATATGGTGGATGAGGTCGGGCTCTTTGAGCAGGACGGCGCCGCCTTTGTGTTTGTTGACTGTGGGAGCGGGGCAGCCGAAATTGAGGTCGATTTTGTCCGCGCCGAAGCGGACGGCTTCCAAGGCGTTGACCGCCATATTGTCGGCATCGCTGCCCAAAAGCTGGACGGTACAGGGCGTGCCGACGGGGGTCTTGTTGCCGTTGGCGATTTCGGGGGCGTATTTGAGCCAGGTGGAACGGGAATGGACGGTGTGGGTAATGCGGACGAACTCGCTGACGCATTCGTCGTAGCCGCCGATACGGGTCAGCAAATCGCGCATCACATCGTCCACCAGCCCCTGCATCGGAGCAAGCACGATTCTGCATTTTTCTTTAAATTCAGTCATT
>JVVZ01000347.1:0-212 GCA_001062585.1 Neisseria meningitidis | reverse complement strand
CGGTAAGAACGTGACCGTCAGCGAAAAAGTGGACGGCAACAACACCGAGTACACGGTTAACGCCGACAAGACCACCCTCAGCCAAGCGGCTAACGGCGCGGTTAAAGTCAGCGAAGGTGCGAAAGACGCCGACGGTGTCACCGATTACGCCCTCGACTTGACCGACGAAGCCAAAGCCGACATCGCCAAAGGCGTCGCGGCGAAAGACGCGG
>JVVZ01000346.1:0-212 GCA_001062585.1 Neisseria meningitidis | reverse complement strand
CGGTAAGAACGTGACCGTCAGCGAAAAAGTGGACGGCAACAACACCGAGTACACCGTTAATGCCGACAAGACCACCCTCAGCCAAGCGGCGGGCGGTGCGGTTAAAGTCAGCGAAGGTGCGAAAGATGCCGACGGTGTTACCGATTACGCCCTCGACCTGACCGACGAAGCCAAAGCCGACATCGCCAAAGGCGTCGCGGCGAAAGACGCGG
>JVVZ01000345.1:0-9081 GCA_001062585.1 Neisseria meningitidis | reverse complement strand
AGAACGAAAAGCCGCTGAAGAGGCTGAAAAGGCCAAAGTCGAGGCTGAACGTAAAGCGGCTGAGGAAGCTGAAAAAGCTAAGGCGAAAGCCGAACGTAAAGCCGCCGAAGAAGCTGAAAAAGCTAAAGCGGAAGCTGAGCGCAAAGCCGCTGAAGCTGCTGCAACCCAACAAATCGACGGCTATTACAGCAAAATTTCCCAATCAGGAATGGAAGGCGATGATATTTCCCATATCGGCGATATCAATATTCTTGAATTGGACGGACAAAAAATCCCGCTGTTGCCCGAAACTGAGCCTCAAAGGGCTGAAGTATTCGGTAATGTGAACGAAAAATCTGTCCTGGTTGCCGCCACTCATCTGAAATACGGCCGCTACGGTTTTTATGGCTTGAAAAATGGAGATACTGACATCCATACATCGTATATGTTCTACCAAGGCGTTATTACTCCGGAAGCAGCGATGCCTCAAGAAGGTCAGGCTTTTTACCGCGGTTATGCGCTTTACAGCGATGTCGGACAAGCCAATACGTTCGGCAACTCCATCTTTATGGTGGACTTCGGCCGCAAATCCCTCTCCGGTGCGGTTTATTCCGAAAACGGTGAATTTGATGAAGTGAATCTGGAAGGTCAAATCGTCGGCAACCGCTTCTTCCATGTGGATGAGAAAGAACAAAAAATCATGTCGGGTATGTTCCTCGGCCCCCAAGCAGAAGAGCTTACCGGCCGATTCGATCATCTTCTGGAATCTAAAAACGGTACATTTGGTGCCGCCGCTCTGAAAGAATGATTTTTACCGTATCATCAGCTCAAAAGGTCGTCTGAAAACTTGGAAATCAGGTTTTCAGACGACCTTTTTCCGTTCCTGACCAAGAAGCAGCCCATAAAATGCTACAATACCGCTTTGATTTTTTGCCCGTATCATCATGAAAAAAGCCCCCAAATCCTTTGAAGAAGCCCTCGCCCGCCTCGAAACCCTGACCCAGTCCATGCAAAGCAGCGAAATGCCGCTGGAAGACGCTCTGGCAGCCTATCAGGAAGGCAACGAGCTGGTCAGATACTGCCAAACCAAGTTGGCGGAAGTCGAACAAAAGCTGCAAGTATTGGACGCGGGCGAACTGAAGGAGCTGAACCTTGAACCCGGCGAATGAATTGAAAGCATGGCAGCAAAAAGCCCAAGCGCAGACCGAATTGCTGCTGGAGCGTTTCCTACCGTCTGAAAACCAAGTGCCGCACACGCTGCACGAAGCCATGCGTTACGTTACCCTCGGCGGCGGCAAACGGCTGCGCCCGCTCTTGGTGCTCGCCGCGTCCGAATTGGGCGATGCCGACCAAAACGCCGTCGAACAAGCCATGGCGGCGATCGAAATGGTGCACGTCTATTCCTTGGTCCACGACGACATGCCCGCAATGGACAACGACAGCCTGCGGCGCGGCAAACCGACCTGCCATGTGAAATACGACGAAGCCACCGCCCTTTTGGTCGGCGACGCGCTGCAAACCCAAGCCTTCGACGTATTGAGCCGTCCGACCGGACTGCCCGCCGAACGCCAAATCGCCATGTTGTCCACGCTCGCCAAAGCATCCGGCAGCCTCGGCATGGCGGGCGGACAAGCCATCGACCTTGCCAACGTCGGCAAAGCCATGAATCAGGCGCAGTTGGAGCAGATGCACAGCCTCAAAACCGGCGCTCTCATCCGCGCCGCCGTCGTCTTAGGCGCGCTTGCCTGCCCCGATTTGGATTCAGACGACGTCCTCACCTTGGACAACTACGCCGCCAAACTCGGCTTGGCGTTCCAAGTCATCGACGACGTGTTGGACTGTGAAGCCGACACTGCCACCCTGGGCAAAACCGCCGGCAAAGACAACGACAATGACAAACCGACCTACGTCAAACTGATGGGCCTGCAAGCCGCCCGCGCCTATGCCGAAACCCTGACCGCAGAAGCCGTCGCGTTGCTCGAACCCTTCGGCGCAAAAGCCCTGCATCTGCGGCTGCTGGCGGAATTTGTTACTGCGCGGAAAAATTAAACGCTTTAAATCATTTGTCTTTTAAGCTACGGAGACACCAAAGGTCGTCTGAAAAATCAGTTCCAAGATTTTCAGACGACCTTTTTGTATAGGGACGGCGTTTATAGTGGATTAAATTTAAATCAGAGCAAGGCGAGGCAACGCCGTACCGGTTTAAAGTTAATCCACTATAATGAATCATGCTTTTATTCAACGGGATAAACTGGGATTAAAATGTGGATAAGTTGTGCGCAAACAGTGGATTTTATAGGCGTTTTAACCGCCCTTCTGTTCCTGCAAACATCCGTTTTTAAAATCGAAATTTGTCGTTGAGATTTCCATAACAAGCGTGCCTCAAATTGAAAGATTCAAATCAAAAGGTCGTCTGAAAACCCAAAACTTATGGTTTTCAGACGACCTTTTCGCTGATTCAGACAAATCAAATATCGTAAGTGGTCGATGCGGTATCGCCGCCTTTGCCTGTCCAGTTGGTGTGGAAGAATTCGCCACGCGGTTTGTCGGTGCGCTCGTAGGTGTGCGCGCCGAAGTAGTCGCGTTGGGCTTGCAGCAGGTTGGCAGGCAGGCGTTCGGTGGTGTAGCCGTCGAGGAAGGTAATCGCGGAAGCCATGCAGGGCATGGGGATGCCGCATTCGATGGCTTTGGCGACGACTTTGCGCCATGCGGGCAGACAGTTTTCCAATACGCCTTTGAAATAGGGATCGGAACCCAAGAACACCAAATCAGGATTGGCTTCGTATGCGTCGCGGATGTTGCCCAAGAACGCGCTGCGGATGATGCAGCCTTCGCGCCACAGAAGGGCGGTGTTGCCGTAGTTCAATGCCCAATCGTTGTTTTCGCTGGCTTCGCGGATGAGCATGAAGCCTTGTGCGTAGGAGATGATTTTGGATGCCAACAGGGCTTGGCGCAGGGCTTCGACCCACGCGGCTTTGTCGCCGTCAACGGGGGTAACGGTTTTGCCGAACAAGCGGCCGGCCTGAACGCGTTGGTCTTTGAACGCGGACACGCAGCGGGCGAACACGGCTTCGGAAATCAGCGTCAGCGGGATGCCTAAGTCGAGGGCGTTGATGCCGGTCCATTTGCCTGTGCCTTTTTGTCCGGCGGTATCGAGGATTTTTTCGACCAAAGGTTCGCCGTTTTCATCTTTGTAGCCCAAAATTGCGGCAGTGATTTCAATCAGGTAGGAATCCAGCTCGGTTCGGTTCCATTCGCTGAAAATGCGGTGCATTTCGTCGTAGCTCAGACCCAAGCCGTCTTTCATGAATTGGTAGGCTTCGCAAATCAACTGCATATCGCCGTATTCGATGCCGTTGTGCACCATTTTGACGAAATGGCCCGCGCCGTCGCGGCCGACCCAGTCGCAGCAGGGTTCGCCTTGCGGGGTTTTGGCGGCAATGGCTTGGAAAATGGGTTTGACGGCAGGCCATGCGGCTTCGTCGCCGCCGGGCATGATGGACGGGCCGTGACGCGCGCCTTCTTCGCCGCCGGAAACGCCTGCGCCGATAAAGCGGATGCCTTTTGCCGCCAGCTCGTGCGTGCGGCGGGTGGAATCGGGATAGTTGGCGTTGCCGCCGTCAATAATAATGTCGCCTTGGTCCAAAAGCGGGACAAGTTGCTCGATAAAGTCGTCCACGACAGAACCTGCGCGTACCATCATCATGATTTTGCGCGGTTTTTCCAGTTTATCCACTAAATCTTGCAATGAATAGGCACCGATAATGTTGGTGCCTTTGGCTGCGCCGTTGAGAAAATCGTCTACTTTAGCAGTGGTCCGGTTGTACGCCACGACTTTGAAACCGTGATCGTTCATATTCAAAATCAAATTTTGACCCATAACGGCCAAGCCGATGACGCCGATATCGCCTTTCATTGATGGAAGCTCCATTATTAATTTAATTTATCAGCCGTAACTCTATCTGATTTACAGAGGTTTAACAATCCTTAACTATCTAATTTTTTGAAAAGATGCCTTTACGTTGCGGGCTTTGGCTGCGCGTTGGGAAACAAACTATAAATAAGATTTTAAATAATAAATAGATGATTATATTGAGTCGCGCATTTGCTTGTGTATAACTTTGATTCCTTTTTCAGTTCAATAAGTTAAATACTAATTTGAGATGCGGATAAACTGCTGTTTGCCTTGTTTGCAGATGTGGATAATTTTGAAATCCGGTTTGGTTTTGTGTATAACTTTCCGGCTATACACACAGCCTGCCGGTTTTATACCGGGCTCAAACGGAACTGTATGACGAGATAAACAGTCCAATCGGTTTTCATGTTTCAGACGACCTTTTGCGTGTTTTAGTCCTATTAAAGGTCGTCTGAAAAATATCTCATCAAAAGGGAGCAGATATGAAATTTTCCTTTAGCTTAAACCTGTTGGCAGTTTTGGTTTTGGCGGCGTGCGCGCACCAGCCTATGCAGAAACCTGATGCCGCGCCTATGCCGACGGCTGTGGATAACCATGCGCCGGAACAAGGGACGGGGCTGACCGAGCAGAAATTGATCCGCGCCAAACATTATATGGCGGCGTCTGCCAATCCGTTGGCGACCGAAGCGGGATATGAGGTTTTGAAACGCGGCGGCAGCGCGATAGATGCGATGATCGCCATGCAGACCACGCTGGGACTGACCGAGCCGCAGTCTTCCGGTTTGGGCGGCGGCGCGTTTTTGGTGTATTGGGACAATAAGGCGAAAAAACTGACGACGTTTGATGCCCGCGAAACGGCGCCGAAAGCGGCTACACCTGAGCTTTTCTTGGATGAAAACGGCAAGCCGATGGGCTTTATGAACGCAGTGGTCGGCGGCCGTTCGGTCGGTGTGCCGGGGATTCCGAAGCTGCTGGAAGATGTCCACAAGCGTTACGGCAAATTGCCTTGGGCAAGCCTGTTTGACAAACCGATTGCTTTGGCGGAACAAGGCTTTACCGTTTCACCACGCATGGCGAAATCCATCGAGCAGAATCTGGAGCCTTTGAAACGTTATCCGCAAACCGCCGCGTATTTCCTGCCCTACGGCAAGCCTTTGGCAGCGGGAACGGTGTTGAAAAACCCTGAATTTGCCCGCTCCGTACGCCTGTTGGCGGAAAAAGGCAGTGCGCCGTTTTATCAGGGGGCGCAGGCGCAGAATATTGTCCGTGCCGTTACCGGCGCTGTGGATAACCCCGGTAAAATCAGCATGGCGGATTTGAAAAACTACCGCGTTATCGAGCGCGAACCGGTTTGCGCGCCGTATCGTGAATACGAAGTCTGCGGTATGGGCGCGCCAAGTTCAGGCGCGATTGCTTTGGGCGAAATTTTGGGCGTCCTGCAAAATCAGGATATGAAGGCGTTGGGTGCGGAAAATATCCACAGTTGGCGCTGGATAGGCGATGCGTCGCGGATTGCGTTTGCCGACCGCGATTATTACGTCGGCGATCCCGCGTTTGTCAACGTCCCGACCCGTGCCCTGATTTCTCAGGCTTATCTGAAACCGCGCGCCGAAGAAATCCGCCAATCCGACAAGGCGTTGGAAAACATTCAGGCGGGTCGGGTCGGTAAGGCATACGCGCAGGGTATGGCGGTAGAGCTGCCGTCCACCAGCCATTTGGTGGTTGTGGATAAAGACGGCAACGTCGTGTCGATGACGACTTCGATTGAAAACGCGTTCGGCTCGGGACTGATGGCAAACGGCTATCTGCTCAACAATGAATTGACCGATTTCGCTTTCAACCCTGTCGGCGCAGACGGTAAAACGGTGGCAAACAGCGTGGCGGGCGGCAAACGGCCGCGTTCTTCGATGGCGCCGACCATTGTGATGAAAGGCGGCAAGCCTTATCTGGCAGTCGGTTCGCCCGGCGGCAGCCGCATTATCGGTTTCGTCGCCAAAACGCTGGTGGCGCATATCGATTGGGGCATGGACATTCAGGCGGCAATCTCCCTGCCGAATATGCTCAATCGCGGCAGCCAGTATGAAATCGAAGAAAAAACCGCTGCGGCGGACAAAGCGGCAGCGTTGGAAAAACTGGGCTACAAAGTCCAAATCCGCGATTTGAATTCCGGCGTACAAGGCATTGTGATCGGCAAAGACGGTTTGCTCGGCGGTGCCGACCCGCGCCGCGAAGGCAAAGTCATGGGCGATTGATCACCGATCAGCTTGTGGATAAAAGATCGTCTGAAATCCGAATTTGGGTTTTCAGACGACCTTTTTTATTGCTGGAGAAAAGCTATGGATAAAGTGTGTATAAAATTTGAGAAAAAATATAATCTTTTTATTTTTCAGAAGGATAGATTAGATATCCATGTGGATAATCATGTCTGAAATATTGGCGGGAGATGGTTTTGTTTTATTGAAAGGTCGTCTGAAAACTTAAAACCAAGATTTCAGACGACCTTTATTCAATAAAAAGGCTGTGGATAAACAATCATCCACAACCTTTTTGTACGCTGTCTTATTTCAAGCCGCCGGCAGCTCGTGAAAGGCGGAAGGCAAATTTTCGTTGTCAGAAAATTCCACCCATTCATAAGCGGTTTCATCCGCCAAAACCGCACGCAATAAAGCGTTGTTGATGGCATGGCCGGATTTGTAGCCTTCGAATGCGCCGATAATCGGGTGTCCGACGATATACAAATCGCCGATGGCATCGAGGATTTTGTGGCGGACGAACTCGTCGGGATAACGCAAACCTTCCGGATTCAAAACGTCCATATCGTCAATCACGATGGCGTTGTTCAAATTGCCGCCCAGCCCGAGATTGTGGGCGCGCATCATTTCTACTTCGTGCATAAAGCCGAAGGTGCGCGCGCGCGCGATTTCGTCGATGTAGGACTTGCCCGCGAAATCGATTTCAAAAGTAGGCGAGCTACGGTTGAAAACCGGATGGTCGAATTCGATGGTCAGCGTCACTTTAAAGCCGTCATACGGCGTAAAGCGCACCCATTTGCCCGCCTCCTTGACTTCGACAGGCTTGAGGATTTTCAAAAACCGCTTTTGCGCCTTTTGATCGACAACGCCCGCATCTTGCAAAAGATAAATAAACGGCAGGCTGGAGCCGTCCATAATCGGGATTTCGGGCGCGTTCAACTCAATCAGCGCATTGTCGATGCCGTAGGCGGACAGCGCGGACATGATGTGTTCGATCGTGCCGACGCGCACGCCTTTGTCGGTTACGATGGTGGACGACAGGCGCGTATCGTTGATGAGGTAGGGCGTAAGTTTGATGGTTTCGCCCATTTCGCCGTCCAAATCGGTACGGCGGAAGGAAATCCCGCTGTTTTCAGGCGCAGGGTGCAGGGTCAGCGCGACCCGTTCGCCCGAATGCAGCCCGACGCCGGTTACGCTGATGGATTTTGCCAAAGTTCGTTGCAGCATAAACCGCCTCCTTATTCAATAATTGGTTTGATGTTTGGATAATACGATAAAAAGGAAAAAATAATCCATTATTTTTAATAGTATTTGCTAATGTAGGTGTTTCAGAACCATAGATTTTTCAGACGACCCTTTGTACTGGTAAGATTATCCACAATATACCGTGTAATCCGAGTGGAAAAATCCGATTTTATCCACAGAAAAATTCAAACGATTACAGATTATCCGACTTTGTTCTCATAAAAAACAAAACTTGAACGCAGCCTTTAAATGAATGCAACAATTTGATTATACAATCAGTAATAAGGTTATCCACAAAGCGGGGATACACTCATCACCATCATCATTTTTTTAAATAATTACATATTAATTTTAAAAACAACCAAAATTTATCCCCAAATATGGGAACAAACCGTACCAATCTGTATTTTCAGACGACCTATTTCACGGTTTTTTTATTTAAATCAAACATTTTAAAAGTAGCATCGTGTAATTCTAGGTAGTAGTTTTATTTCAGGCTACAATAGCCCTTATTGAAATTTATCCCTTTCCCTACTGACAGGAGTATCAAAATGAGCATCAAAGTAGCGATTAACGGTTTCGGCCGCATCGGCCGTCTGGCATTGCGTCAAATTGAAAAAGCCAAAGGCATCGAAGTCGTTGCCGTCAACGACCTGACCCCTGCCGATATGCTGCTGCACCTTTTCAAATACGACAGCACCCAAGGCCGTTTTCAAGGTACTGCCGAATTGAAAGACGATGCCATCGTAGTGAACGGCAAAGAAATCAAAGTCTTCGCCAATCCGAATCCTGAAGAATTGCCTTGGGGCGAATTGGGCGTAGACGTCGTCCTCGAATGTACCGGCTTCTTTACCAGCAAAACCAAAGCCGAAGCCCACATCCGCGCCGGTGCGCGCAAAGTCGTTATTTCCGCCCCCGGCGGCAATGACGTGAAAACCGTCGTATATGGCGTGAACCAAGACATTTTGGACGGCAGCGAAACCGTCATCTCCGCCGCTTCCTGCACCACCAACTGCCTCGCCCCGATGGCGGCAGTCCTGCAAAAAGAGTTCGGCGTAGTTGAAGGCCTGATGACCACCATCCACGCCTACACCGGCGACCAAAACACCCTTGACGCGCCGCACCGCAAAGGCGATTTGCGCCGCGCCCGTGCCGCCGCGCTCAACATCGTGCCCAACAGCACCGGCGCCGCCAAAGCCATCGGTCTGGTTATCCCCGAATTGAACGGCAAACTCGACGGCTCCGCCCAACGCGTCCCCGTTGCCACCGGCTCGCTGACCGAATTGGTTTCCATCCTCGAACGCCCTGTAACCAAAGAAGAAATCAACGCCGCGATGAAAGCTGCCGCCAACGAATCTTACGGCTACACCGAAGATCAAATCGTTTCTTCTGATGTCATCGGTATCGAATACGGCTCGCTCTTCGATGCCACCCAAACCCGCGTGATGACCGTAGGCGACAAACAACTGGTGAAAACCGTTGCCTGGTACGACAACGAAATGTCCTACACCTGCCAACTCGTCCGCACTTTGGAATACTTCGCAGGCAAAATCTAAAAGATTTCGGATTGGGTAAACCAGTCTGTGGATAAGTAAGAGAAAAAGGTCGTCTGAAAATTTTTTCAGACGACCTTGTTTTTATAGTCAATTAAAATCAAAATAGGACAGTAACGCATCGTCAAATCGGGCG
>JVVZ01000344.1:0-6435 GCA_001062585.1 Neisseria meningitidis | reverse complement strand
CGAGGCAACGCCGTACTGGTTTAAAGTTAATCCACTATAAAAGGTCGTCTGAAAACCAAACCGATAAGCAGTTTGGGTTTTCAGACGACCTTTTACGTTACGCCCAATCAGGCGTGATATTGGCGCGACAGTTCGTGTACGGTATCGACTAAGATTTTGGCGTGTTCGGGGTCGGCGTGTTGGTTGATGCCGTGTCCGAGGTTGAAGACATGGCCGCTGCCGTTTCCGTAGTCGGCTAGGATGCGCGCGACTTCGGTGCGGATGGATTGGGGCGTGCCAAAGAGGGCAAACGGGTCGAAGTTGCCTTGCAGGGCGACTTGGTTGCCGACGCGGCGGCGTGCTTCACCGATGTTGCACGTCCAGTCCAAGCCCAATGCGTCTGCGCCGATTTCCGCCATGCCCTCCAGCCACAGCCCGCCGCCTTTGGCAAACACGATAACGGGAACGCGTCTGCCTTCGCTTTCGCGTTTCAAACCGGCAACGATTTGGCGGATGTATTTGAGGCTGAATTCTTTAAACGCCGCATCGCTCAGGACGCCGCCCCAAGTGTCGAAAATCTGCACGGCCTGCGCGCCCGCGTCGATTTGGGCGTTGAGGTAGGCGGTAACGGCTTGGGCGTTGGTGTCGAGGATTTTGTGCAGCAAATCGGGACGCGAGTACATCATGGTTTTGATGGTGCGGAATTCTTTGCTGCTGCCGCCTTCGACCATATAGCAGGCGAGCGTGAACGGGCTGCCGGAGAAACCGATAAGCGGTACGCGGCCGTCCAATGCTTTGCGGATGGAGCCGACGGCGTCAAAGACGTATTGCAGCTTTTCCATATCGGGAACTTGCAGCTTGGCAATGTCGGCTTCGTGTTGCAAGGCGCGTTCGAATTTCGGGCCTTCGCCTTCTGCAAAATACAGTCCCAAGCCCATTGCGTCGGGGACGGTCAGGATGTCGGAGAACAGAATCGCCGCGTCCAAATCGAAGCGGTCTAAGGGCTGGATGGTGACTTCGGTCGCCAATTCGGTGTTTTTACACAAATCGAGGAAGCTGCCCGCTTTCGCGCGCGTGGCTTTGTATTCGGGCAGATAACGCCCCGCCTGACGCATCATCCAAATCGGCGTGTATTCGACGGGCTGTTTGAGTAGGGCACGGAGGAAGGTGTCGTTTTTCAAAGAGGTCATGTGGGACTTTCGGTTCGTTTGTAAAACGGGGAAGGAAAACGGTTTTCAGACGACCTTTGCGGCGGTTTCCGCAATGAAAGGTCGTCTGAAAAGGGGGATAGATAAAGATATTTCCCAAACTCAGCTATGCTGCTCCAACGCCGCGTGGCGTTCGTCATCGGAGACGGCTTCCAAAACCAATTTCCGCTGTTCCTGAGCTTTTTGCGGCTGTCCGGTTTCATCGAGTACGCGCGCCAGCATGAGGCGGGCGGCGATGCTCGGTTGCAGTGCGATGCTGGCTTCGAGGTAACTTTGCGCCTTGCCCCACAGGCTGCGGCCGTAGGCAAGCTGTCCGAGGTACATCAAGAGCGGCGCGTCGTCGGGTTTGTCTTTCAGCCAAGAATCGGCAAGGTCGATGGCTTTTTGCTGGCCGCGTTCGTTGAAGAAGCGGACGCTTTCGACGAAGGCTTCCAAAAGTTCGGGGCGGCGGTTTTGCGGGTAGTATTGGCGCACCCATTTGACGGCTTCGGTATAGAGTCCGAGACGCTCGTATTTTTCGGCAATGGCGACACACAATTCGTCCGCCTTGAGTGCTTCGGGAATGCGCTTCAGACAGGTTTTCAGACTGGCTGCGTCTGATGCTTCCGCCAATAGGCGGCGGTATGCCCAGCTTTGGTATTGTTCCGCTTCAAAATCGTTAATCGCGCCGACTTTCATCAGTTTTTCGGATTTCGCCAACACATCTTCCGCATCGCCGTGGTCAAAGGCATAACGCAGTTGCAGGCGGGCGAGGCGGGACAGGTTGGGATGGATGCGCGCGGCGGCGTTCAGATTTTGCAGGGCAGTCGGATAATCGCGGCGGCCGAGTGCGGACTCTGCCAACAACAGATAGCGGGAAAGCTGCTGTTTGTTCGGCAGTTTTTCGATGTCTTTCAGGTAGTGGTCGCGCAGTTCGAAGTTTTCCATTTGGTCGGCGGCGTGTGCGCCCAGCATCAGCGCAAGGTTGCGGTTGTCGCCGGCTTCTTTGTTTTCCAATACTTTGGCGGCTTCCTGCTCCGCTTTTTCAAAGCGGCCTTCAAAAAACGCCAAACCTGCGCTGTTCAAAGCAACGGCTGCCTGACGGCCTTTGCGCGCCGTGCCGAAACGCTGCATACGGGCGGGGATGTTCATCAGGCCGACGATGAATTTGATCAGGAAATACAGGGTAACGACAAACAGAACCAGCCCTAAGATAAAGGCGTGCAGGTTGACCCGCATCATGACCTGTCCGACGACGATATAGACATTACCCGTGTAAATACCGGAAGTTAGGACGATACCGACTGCTGCGGCGAATAAAACGACAATCCAGACAACGGCTTTCATGCACGGCCTCCTTTGGTCTCAGCATCGGCGGCAGGGCGGCTTTGTTTCTCAGGAGCCGCTTTCTTTTCCGGCTCGGAAATGTTTTGCGGTTTCGCCTCGGAAGGCAGCGCCGGAGCTTCTAAAGGCTTCGCGTCTGTTTGGGCGGAAGGGGCGGGTTTCTGCGCAGGAGCGGGTCTTGCTTTGGCAGGATGGGCAGCCCTCGGAGCCGGTGCGGTTTTCGGTGCGGAAGCAGTTTCATTCACCTGCGAGGCGGTTTGAGGAGCGGCAGCTTCGGACGCGGCGGAGGGCAGGGGCGCGGACGCGGCGGTCGTTACGGGTTCGGGCAGCGCGACCGGAGTACGCGTACCGTCTTGATAGGCGCGGATTGCGCTGAGGCTGGCTTTCAAGCTATCGTCTGAAATCATGCGCACATCCAGCGCTTTCAATTCGGACAACTCTTTCAGCCATGCCTGTGTTGCGGGCGATTTGCCGTCAAAGTATTGTTTGACCGCGGCTTCGACGTAGTTCAAATCGCTTTGATAAACCTCGCCGTTGTGCTGCATCAGTGCGGTACGCGCATCCAAAAGGCGCAGGCGCAGGTTTTCGCGGACGAAATACGCCTGTTCGGGCGAAAGCAGCATCGCATCTTTATTGTCGAGTCGGCGGACTTCCACCAGCCCTTTCAGTGCAACCAAAGATTTATCCCAAGTATTTTGCCACCAAGAGCCTGAAGATGCGCCGTTGCTTTGCTCCTGCTCGCCCGGCTGCAATACGCCGTCCAACACCAGCGGCAGGCCTGAAACGGCGGTTTCCAAGCGGTCGAGGCGCAGCGCCGTGCCGGAAATATCGACATACGGACGGTTTTTCAATGCCGCCAAATCATGGCTGACGGCTTGTTTGATGGGCAACAGCTCGGGCTGGTCGAAACGGCTCAGGCGGCCGTCGATGTGTTCCAACACCGCCGCCGCGCCTTGTACGTTGCCTGACAGCAGCAGTTGCTGCGAGGCGAGGTTCAACATGGTTTCCGCTTCGTCAACCAGCCAGTTGACGCGCCCTTTGGTCAGCTCCTGATACGCTTTTTGCGTTAACAGAATTTGTTCGCTGTTTGCCATTTGGGCTTTGCCCAAGCGCTCCAATTCGGCTTGGATGGCGGTTTGGCGGTTTAAATGGTCTTTCAGGAGTAAAGCGTTTTCAGATTCGCCCAAGGCGGCTTTATCGAGCTTTTGGTTAAACGAAAGCTCTTGGTTTTTCAAGACATTTTGTCCTTGCACAAACAAAAAGCCGCTTGTGCCCAAACCCAGCAGCGCCAGCACCAGCGCGCCTACTGCCAGCCCTCTGCCGCCGGATTGTTTGATGATGACGGGGGCGGGTTGGTTTTGGGGAAGATTTTTAGATTCAGACATGTGTGTTCCTGCGTATTCGGAGGTTTTAGGCTGATTGGCCTTTTTCGGAGCCGCTGTTTCAGACGACTCCGCGTTGCCCTGACTGTCGACGATAATCGGCCGACCGGCTTCGTTTGCTTCGGATGGATTGTCTTCAGACCGGCTCATCGGTTTGCTCCTTAGGAAATGATGAAAGTGCCGCTTTCAGAGAAGCGACAACCCGTATGTGGCGCGCACCCGCCTCGCGAAGCGCGTCGGCTATGCGCGGATGATGGGTGAAGTATAACAAGGATTCGAAGAATCGGGAAAATTGCGGCGGAACCTGCGCAAACAGCCCGCGTACCAGTTCGCCCGAAGCGATAAAGGCGGCATCAATGGATTCGGCATCAAAATCCTGCCAATTCAATTCATTAGGTCGTCTGAAATACGCTTCCGCGATTTCCACTGCAAAGCCTTTTTTCTTTAACGACTCCGCCAAAAAATCGCGCCCGCCGCGTCCGCGCACAATCAATATGCGTGCGCCTTGCGGCAGCGTATCCCAAACCGGCAGCCGCAACACCGCCTCGCTGTCGTTGCCTTCTTGCGGCACAGACACATTTTTCGCGCCGCACCGCTGCAAAGCCCGACCGCTTGCCTGACCGACCGCAACCTGAACCTTTAGGTCGTCTGAAAAATCCACATACGGCGCAGCAGTTTCAACCGCCGTCGGACTGACCCAAAACACCGAATCCGCGCGGGAAAACTGCTCTTTCAAGCCGCACAACGCCGCTTCGTCAGGCTCGATTTCAACCGGACTCAACACCCGCGCACGCCACCCTGCCTGCGAACAGGTACGCACATCATCTCCCGCGCGCGCGGACGGACGGACAATCAGCATGACAGGCATTTCAGACGACCTCTTTATAGGATGGATAATGGGGCGATGACGTTTAAATCGGTTTGAAAAAGCATATCCAATGGATATAATTCTTTTTGTATTTTTACGGCTGAACCCTGCCAAGTCAATACTGAGTATGGTTTCAATAGGGTATTGGACGGTAGGTCGGGCAGAATTCGATTTTAGGAAAACATAATATGAACAAAATAGCGACAATACTTTTCGCTGCGTTACTGGTGCCGTCTGTCTCTTTTGCAAGCGGAGACAATGCCGCCAAGGTCAGTTTGGTGAAGAAGATTTATCAAGAAGCAAGCCGCGATGATGAATCGGGCGTGAAGATTTTGAACCGATATGCCGATGCTTCTTTGAAAAAAGCCATCCGTACCGCTTCTCGGTCGGCGGATTTGTGTATAGAGACTGATCCGATATGGAACAGTCAGGACCCCGAAACCGAAGTCAAGGTCAACGTGTCTGCCTTGCCCAACGGCAAAATTCGTGCCGGCTTCAAACAATGGGGGCATCCGACCAAAGTAGATTATTCGGTCAGCTGCTCCGGAAATGTCTGCAAAGTGACGGATGTCGATCATCTCAAACGGACTTGGCTGCAATGCCGTTAATTTGTCGAATACATGAAAAGGTCGTCTGAAAATATTTTTCAGACGACCTTTTTTATACTGGGAGCTGTCGAGATTCAATAGTTTCCGTTGCGTTGGAAATCCTCGCAAGGTATCCAACCTTGTTGCGGTTTCCGCCTTGAATCTTCCGCTTTATGAACAAATTCCACTTGGAAAATTAAATGTTGAGAGCCACCGGTTACCAAATGCCAAACCATTGTCCGCTTGATTCTTGACGGCGTTCGTTGTGCCCGCCGTTTTGCATTTCGCGCTCTTCGCGACGGAAGTCCCACGGGGCTTGGGGATTTTTACCGCTCCACAAACCTTTGCGTTTTTGTTTCGCCTGTTTTTGGGCGGCAGCGTAGTCGGTGTAGGCGGTTTTGCTTTGTTGTTTTTTGGCGTAGCTGTCGTAATGCCATGCCGCTCCGTCGCGGAGTTGCATGAGGTTCAAATCGGTCGTCCCGACGGAAACTTGCGCGACTTCGCGTTGGTAGCGGTCTGTTTCAAATACGCGTACCTTCACCTTTTTGCCGTCGGCGGCATCAATCAAGTTGTCCCGCGAACGTGTGCCGTATGCCTGATTGATTTCGGGCGCATCGATATACGCCATGCGGATTTTGTGTTTCGCGCCGTCTTCGTCGATGACGTGGAGGGTGTCGCCGTCGTGGATTTTGGAGATTTTGCCGCGATAGGTATGGGGAGTGGTGGAATTGCGTTTTTGAGTGTGCGGACGGCTTTGGTGTGCAGTATTTTCAGACGACCCTGATTTGACGGTTTCCGATAATAATGCGCCGAAGGCTTCCATGCCGATATGGCTGCTGCCTGTGAGCGCAGAAGCGAATTGCACGCCGGAGCGGATGATTTCGGTATCGCGCGAGCTGTAACCCAATGCGCCCAAGACGGACAAAACCACGGGAAGCCATTTTAAGATTGTTTTGGTTTTCATAAGGTTGACGGTGGTTTGTTTGAGGTCGTCTGAAACTTTTCAGACGACCTTTGGGGGATGGTTGTATAGCGGATTAACTTTAAACCAGTACGGCGTTGCCTCGCCTTAGCTCAAAGAGAACGAT
>JVVZ01000343.1:0-6960 GCA_001062585.1 Neisseria meningitidis | reverse complement strand
TTTGAGCTAAGGCGAGGCAACGCTGTACTGGTTTAAAGTTAATCCACTATAAAAATTTAAACAACGCTTATCCCGATAACCGTCGCACGATTTTCCTCGATTTGAAACCTGACTTCATAATCCTCTATATTCATGACGTAAATCCGTTCGGGAATATTCTGATAGGCGGGACGGGGATCTTGGGCTATGCTTTGGCTGATCAGGTTTTGGGTGCTTTCAGATAAATTTTCCGCGCCGATGTTTTCCAACCATACGACTTCAAGCTCTTCGGGTTTGCCGCTGACGAAGCCGGATGATGCGTCGGGTTTGGATTCGACAAAGGGGATGTAGGGTTTGATGTCGATAATCGGTGTGCCGTCCAGCAGGTCTGCGCCGCTGCAATAGAGGCGGACGGGTTTGCCGGTTTCGATGCGTTCGAGTTTTAAGAGCGATAGTCCGAGGTGATTGGGGCGGTGGGGGCTGCGCGTGGCAAATACGCCCATTTTTTGTTTGCCGCCAAGCCGTGGCGGGCGCACCATTTGTGCCCAGCCTTCATCCAGTACGCCGTGAAAGATAAAACTTATCCACACATAGTCGAAGTGTCCCAATCCGCGTACGCTGTCTGCGGTAAATTCGGGATTCAGCTCGATACAGACTTCTGCGGCGGGAACCAATCCGGGCTGACGGGCGACGCCGAATTTCTGTTTGTAGGGCGAGCGGGCGGTGGCAATGGGGACGATGGTGTAAGTCATGAGGATTGTGGACAAGTTTTTCGGGAAAACGTTATCTTATCACAGCCGGTTTTACCGCTTTTGGGCAGTAATTTGTTATAATACAGGGCATTTTAATCGCTTTGAAATGATGAGATGATTGTTTCCATTGATGTTGATGCACAAAAAACTTTTACGCCTTTGTGTCCTAAAGAGCTGCCTGTGAACGAGGGGCATTTGATTGTCGAAGAGTTGAATGCCCAAGCCGCTTTGGCGGATTTGCGCGTGATGACGAAAGATGCGCATCATGCAGCAGCGAAATGGCTTGTGGATAACCCTGTTGATATGTTGAAGCCAACAGGTTTGCCCGATGCGGATTTGACTTGGGTGGCTCATGCGATGGTCGGTACGCGCGGCTATGAATTGTTGGACGGACTGCCTTCTGCCAAGGAATACGATTATTGCGTTTGGAAAGGCGTTGATCCTGAATTGCATCCTTACGGCGCGTGTTTTCATGATATTGAGGAAAAACTGAGCACAGGGCTGATTGAATGGCTGCGTTGTCAAAATACGGATACGGTCATTGTCGGCGGGTTGGCTACGGATTATTGTGTGAAAACAACGGTTTTGCAGTTGCTCAAAGGCGGCAATTGGCAGGTTATCGTCAATGAAGCGGCTTGTCGGGGCATTGCGCCGGAAACCATCGAAACGGCATGGCAGGAAATGCGTTCTGCCGGTGCAATCATCTTAAAAAACGCTGAAGAAATTAAAAAATATATTAATAATCAATAAGTTAAAATTGTTTCACGTGAAACACCCTTTCTAAATATGAAAATTTTGCTTGTCCGCTTGTCCAGTATGGGCGATTTAATTCACACTTTGCCCGCAATCGAAGATTTGGCGCGACAATGCCCTGATGTGGAACTCCATTGGCTGTGTGAAGCCGGATTTGCAGATATTGCGCGCCTGCATCCGTTTGTGAAAAAAATCCATGTGATGAAATGGCGGCAATGGCGAAAACATCTTTTTCAAGCTGAAACTTGGCGGGAAATAGGTCGTCTGAAACAGACTTTGCGGCAGGAAGCATTTGATTTTGTATTGGACAGTCAAGGTCTGATTAAAAGCGCGTGTTTCGCCAAAATGGCAAAATCCCCTATTTATGGTTTAAATAAAAACAGCGCGCGCGAGGGGTTGGCTGCGTTGGCGTATGCGAAAACATACGCTGTACCAAAAGGGAAAAATGCCGTTTGGCGCAACCGCGAGCTGTTCGCCCAAGTATTTGGATATGCAATGCCGGAAACGCAGGTATTCGGCTTGACTGTTCCTGAAGCAGGTCGTCTGAAAAATTTAGAGCAGCCGTATTATGCGGCTTTGCATGCGACCAGCCGGGACAGTAAGTTATGGCCTGTGGAAAGCTGGCGGGCGTTGCTGCAAAAACTGAATGAAGAACAACAATGCAATGTTTACCTGCCATGGGGAAATGAAACTGAAAAAACGCGTGCCGAACAAATTGCAGACGGACTGCCATTTGCCATTGTGTGCGACAAAATGAATTTATTGCAGGCGGCGTATCTGCTTAAACACGCAGTCGGAATTGTCGGTGTGGATACCGGTTTGCTGCATTTGGCAAATGCTTTGGAAAAACCTGTGATCGGTATTTATACCGATACTGATCCGATTAAAACAGGCGTTCAAGTTTCGGCTATTGCAAAAAATTTGGGCAATATCGGGCAGATTCCAACTGCGGATTTGGTTTATCAAACGTTGATGGATTGTGTGGCTGCTGATGAAGGCTCAAAGGTCGTCTGAAACTGATATAGCGGCATGACATTTTCCAGTTTGTTGAGTGTAGGAATGTATATCCTTCAGCCTGAGTAAATGCTTTAAAAATGGTATAATCGGCAAGCATTATCCGAAAGATTTCTGAATGAATTCGTTTTTAAGAAAAAACGGATTTGATTTTATAGAGAAGAAGGTTTGGTTTCGCTGGATGGTGAAAGCAACGTTCTTTTTAGGAGAATTCAATGAAAGCACTGGTCGCAGTAAAGCGCGTAGTGGACTACAACGTCAAAGTTCGTGTAAAAGCCGATGGTTCGGATGTGGATATCGGCAATGTCAAAATGTCGATGAATCCGTTTGACGAAATCGCTGTGGAAGAAGCCGTCCGTTTGAAAGAAGCCGGAAAAGTAAGCGAAATCGTAGCGGTTTCTTTGGGCGAAAAGAAATGCGAAGAAACGTTGCGTACAGCTTTGGCGATGGGTGCCGACCGTGCAATTCATGTTGAAACCGATACTAAATTGGAGCCGCTGGCAGTTGCCAAGCTGCTGAAAGCCGTTGCGGACAAAGAAAATCCGCAAATTTTCTTTTTGGGCAAACAAGCGATTGATGATGACGCCAACCAAGTGGCGCAAATGCTGGCGGCTTTGCTGAATGCGGCGCAAGGTACGTTTGCGTCCAAAGTACAAATTGAAGGCGATGAAGTGCAGATTGTGCGGGAAATCGATGGCGGCGAAGAAACCATCGCATTGAAACTGCCTGCTGTTATCAGTGCGGATTTGCGTTTGAACGAGCCGCGCTTTGTCAAACTTCCCAATATCATGGCGGCAAAGAAAAAACCTTTGGAAAAACTGGCTCCTGCTGATTTGGTTGCGGATATTTCACCTCGTCTGAAAACGGTGAAATTTGCCGAGCCTAAAGCGCGTCAGGCAGGTGTAAAAGTAGCAAGCGTTGCCGAATTGGTTGAAAAATTGAAAAACGAAGCCAAAGTGATTTGAGGAGACTGAAATGAGCGTATTGATTATTGCTGAACACGACAACAAACAGTTGAATCCTGCCACTTTGCATGCCGTTACCGCTGCCGCCAAACTGGGTAAAGTCGATTTATTGGTTGCCGGAAACGGCGCATCGGCCGTAGTGGAATCCGCGAAACAAGTAGCGGGTGTGGAAAAAGTTTTGGTTGCGGATGCTGCCCATTATGCCGAAGGTTTGGCTGAAGAACTGGCTCCGCTGGTTGTCAAATTGGCGGCGGATTACCGCTATGTTGCAGCAACGGCAACCACATTCGGTAAAAACCTTTTGCCGCGCGTAGCCGCTTTATTAGACGTCCCGCAAATTTCTGATTTGACTGAGATTGTGGATAACACGACTTTTGTGCGCCCGATTTATGCGGGTAATGCATTTGAAACCGTGCAAGCCGATTCGGAAAAATTGGTGCTGACCTTCCGTGCGACGGCTTTTGACGCAGCTCTAGCGCAAGGTGGTCATGCTGAGGTGGTTAATGTTGAAGCGACCCCTGCTCAAAACCTGAGCCGTTTTGTGAACCGTCAGCTCTCCCATTCCGATCGTCCTGAGCTGACTCAGGCAAAAGTCATTGTCTCCGGTGGCCGTGCGTTGGGTAGTGCGGAAAAATTCAATGAAGTGCTGACACCGTTGGCAGATGTTTTAGGTGCGGCAATTGGTGCATCCCGTGCGGCAGTTGATGCCGAATATGCGCCGAATGACGTGCAAGTCGGACAAACCGGTAAAGTGGTTGCACCTCAGCTCTATTTTGCAATCGGTATTTCAGGTGCGATTCAACATGTTGCCGGTATGCAGGACAGCAAAGTCATTGTCGCAATCAACAAAGATGCCGATGCGCCGATTTTCAATGTGGCCGATTACGGATTGGTAGGCGATTTATTCGAAATCGTCCCGCAATTAACAGAAGCATTGAAAAATTGATGTTTCACGTGAAACGTTCAGACGACCTTGTTATTAATGAGGTCGTCTGAAAACATTTCAGCATGATTACGACTTATAAAACCATTACTTCCCCGACGCAGGCTGAGTTTAAAGATAAAGGCAGCCGTTTTATCGCATTTGCCTATCCGATTCGGACATTGGCTGATGTGAAAAAATATCTCGATCCGTTAAAGGAAGAACATCATAAAGCGCGGCATTGGTGCTATGCCTATCGTTTGGGCGTAGATGGTATGCAATTTCGTGCCAACGATGATGGAGAACCGTCAGGAAGCGCGGGTCGGCCGATTTTAGGGCAGATTGATTCGGTGGGCGTAACCGATATTTTGGTTGTGGTCGTCCGCTATTTCGGCGGTACTTTATTAGGTGTTCCCGGTCTAATACATGCGTATAAAGAGGCAACGGCTCAAGCGTTGGCAGTTGCGGAAGTCGTTGAAAAGAATATTGAAAAAACCGTTTGGCTGAAATGTGAATATCCGTTTTTGAATGAAGCGATCCGCATCGCTAAACAATATCAGGCGGATATATTGGAGCAGGATTTACAGTTGGATTGCCGATTGACGGTCAGTTTGTCGTTGGCAAATTATGAGGCCTGTGTTGCGGCTTGGAAGAATACACGGCAGATTGAAGTAAACACAGAAAAGCCTTTTGAATGAAAGGTCGTCTGAAATGCTTTGGATGGTATTTCAGACGACCTCTTCTCTCATAAATCTTCTTGTGTATATCTGTCTAAGGCATCGACGCTGGAGCGCAAATATAGCCAGGCCAATTGATGAAATTCGCCCAGCGCGTTCCATAACGCATCCTCACTCATAATGCTGTATTCGCCTTCCGTACTCAAATCCAGTTCTGCCCCGTCCTCAATGGCTTGATGGCACGCCTGATACTCGTGGGTATAAAAATTGTCCATATCGCGAATCAAAGCGACAGCATGTTTCCAACGCCGGATGTCTTCTTCCAATTGCGGTAGTAGATGACACCATTCGCGGTATTTGCTTTGGATTTCATCAATACGTTTTTGCATGGTTGCTTGTCCTTTTTTAATTTCGTGGATAAGTCAAATAGGTTGCAGAGTGGAATGAAGCGGTCTTTTGTTTGATTCCACTAAAATTTCTTCAAACGGGACAAAAGTCCCCTTGTATCGAGTTTTCGTTAAAAGTACATATTTGTCAAGGAGATGGCATGAAACTGCTGGTTATCGGTAATGGCGGTCGCGAACACGCGCTGGCTTGGAAATTGGCGCAGTCGCCCAAAGTGGAAACAGTATTTGTTGCGCCCGGTAATGCCGGTACGGCGATTGAACCCAAGCTGCAAAACATCGCCTTGACTGCGCATCAGGATTTGATTGAATTCTGCCGTAAAGAAAATATTGCTTTTACTGTCGTCGGACCTGAAGCGCCCTTGGCGGCGGGTATTGTGGATGATTTTCGTGCCGCAGAGCTGAAAATATTTGGCCCGACACAATATGCGGCGCAGCTGGAAAGTTCTAAAGATTTTGCCAAAGCATTTATGGAGAAATACAACATTCCGACCGCGCAATACCAAACTTTTGAAAACGCCGATGCTGCACATGATTACGTCAATCAGAAAGGTGCGCCCATCGTCATCAAAGCCGATGGTTTGGCGGCAGGTAAAGGCGTGATTGTGGCGATGACTTTGGATGAAGCGCATGCTGCGATTGACGATATGCTGCTAGGCAACAAAATGGGCAATGCCGGCGCGCGCGTTGTGATTGAAGATTTCCTGCAAGGCGAAGAAGCGAGCTTTATCGTCATGGTTGATGGCAATCATGTATTGCCTATGGCGACCAGCCAAGACCACAAGCGTCTTTTAGACAGCGACAAAGGCCCGAATACGGGCGGCATGGGCGCGTACAGCCCCGCACCTGTGGTAACGCCTGCCGTGTACGAGCGCGCGATGAACGAGATTATTTTGCCGACCGTGGTGGGTATGAAAGCGGAAGGGCATGAGTTTACCGGCTTTCTGTACGCAGGTTTGATGATTGATCAAAGCGGCGCACCTTATACGATTGAGTTTAACTGCCGTTTTGGCGATCCAGAAACTCAGCCGATTATGAGTCGTCTGAACAGCGACTTATCAGATTTGGTCGAAGCGGCAATAGACGGCAAACTCGATGGCGTAACCGCGGAATGGAACCCGCAAACTGCCGTAGGCGTAGTGCTGGCGGCGCAAAATTACCCCGAAACGCCTAAAAAAGGCGATGTTATTTCCGGTCTGGATGCTGCCAATCAAATCGGCAAAGTTTTCCATGCAGGCACAACGGCAGACGAGAAAGGCGACGTATTGACCAACGGCGGCCGTGTATTGTGTGTCGTAGGATTGGGCGACGATGTAGCTCAAGCCAAAGCCAAGGCGTATAGCGCATTGGAAAAAATCAGCTTCGACGGCATGCAATACCGTAAAGACATTGCCGACAAAGCAATCAACCGTTAATCAAAGAAACAGGTCGTCTGAAAACGTATAGTGGATTAAATTTAAACCAGTACGGCGTTGCCTCGCCTTGCCGTACTAT
>JVVZ01000342.1:0-7063 GCA_001062585.1 Neisseria meningitidis | reverse complement strand
GAAAACATCCACCTCGTCAGCGGCAACCATACCGACATCAGCGCCGGCCAAAGCTTGACCGCCCATGCGGCAGAGAGCCTCAACCTGTTTGCGCAAAGCAGCGGCATCAAGGTGCAGGCCAATCAGGGCAAAGTGGAAGTGCAGGCACAGAATGACGAGCTGCAGCTGAATGCGCTGAAGGATGCGGTATTAACCAGCAGCGCGGGCAGAGTAAATATTGCAGCGCAAGAGGAAGTTTTAATTACCTGTAAAGGCGCATACATCAAATTCTCGAATGGAGAAATTGAGATAGGCAGTCCGAAGCTGGTTAGGGTGAAGGCACCGTTGGAGGTGACTGGACCGCAGAGCTTGAGCCATATGTTTAATGATATGCCTAAATCAAAATTTGATCAGGAAGTAATCGTGACCACTTTAAATGGAAGCCCGATTGCAAACCGCCGATTTGTTCTAACACGTGCTGACGGTACCAAAATACGGGGGACTACGGATGCAAATGGTAGTACCGGCATTCAGCGCAATGATTCTACTATGGAAAAATTTACCTTGACTCTTTTGCCTAAGGACAAGAAGAAATGATTGACCCAAACATTAAATTAAATCCGACATTGGATAAAAACGGCAATCCGACCGCGCAAGCGAGGATGACATCTACGGAAGATCAGCAAAAATGCCAGATGGAGATTGCACGCTATATGCCGATCATGCTTCTCCCCGGCATTATGGGATCCAATCTGCTATATCGAAACGGTTGGGTAAAGCCCAGTCAAAAATCTGAATCGGGAGAGCCGGCTAAAGATGTTGAAAACGGAGAGGAGAATCAGGACAAGGACTGGGAAGAACTCAAGACGAAGAAAGTAGAAAAGTCATGGATGCCGCCAAACGGTCTATTAAAATCAATAGGTGCAGCGTTTAAAGATGGTTTGTTTCGCAGGGTAAAAGCACGTCATCGGGAAATTCATCAAGAATTGACTGCTGTCGATTGGCGAGGGCCGATAATACATATTCCTAAAAATCCTATAAGAACTAATACTGAATGTTTGAAAAAAAAGATTTTAAAGGCCGGTGAGCAGCGACACAATCTCAAAATGGCGCAACTGCAAAAAAGCCCTTCTTCTGATTCTTCGGAAATTCGTGATGAGCAAAAGCAATATGAGGAATGGAAAGAGAGATGGGAAAATGGAAAACCCCGTCCTAAAGAGTTAATCAAAGAACAATTGCGTTTTCGAGGCTGGGGAACGGTTAATGCCGATGCTTATCAAGATTTTGCGGTTTTTTTAGAAAATAATCTGAATAATTTGGCTCAAGATATTAGAGATGCTGCTAAAACCAGCAATGGAAATCAAAATGGAACAAATGGCTTGAGTGATAGTGATTATGCGAATTTTGTTACAAAGAAAAAAGACACTCAGCCTTGGAAAGCCGTGTTGGCAAGGATAGATCGATATATCATCAATCGCGACAAAGAGCGGCCAAATTTGAAAAAACCTTTGTCTGAACAACAGTCCAGTGCTGAGTCGCAGAAAATGTTGGCGGAATGGCTGAAAAAAGTGGTGAATTATCAATTTCCTGTCTATATATGCGGCTACAACTGGTTACGTGACAATGCCGAGTCAGGAACCGGGTATTCATCAAGGTCCTTAGAGTATTTGGAATCAAAAAAAGAGGATGGTACCAATTTCCCCTTTGGTCCCAGTGACTTGAATAGCAGGATCCAGCGCGCATTGGAAGAATGCAATAGTGAGCAATTTTTGATTCTTACCCATTCTATGGGCGGTTTGGTAACGCGTGCATATGCAAAGCAGGCAACCAGTGATGAGCCGGGTAAAACTAAAAACGCTGATAAAATTTGCGGTATTTTTCATAATGTTATGCCAGCTACGGGCTCACCTGCTTTTTATAAACGGTTAAGGGCAGGATTTAGCAATGAACCGCCACCGCGCCGTTTTTATGAACGTTTCATGCCGACTTTATGGTTAAGTGCATTGAAAGAGCTTGGTTTTGCAGGGGTGCTGGGTTTTACCTCACGCGCAACTTCCCCCATTTTGCTCAATTCGCCTGGTGCCATGCAGCTGACCCCTTGGCCGAATTATACTCCACGCCGCTTTAGTGGAGATAATGTAAGTGATCCCAATGCTTGGCTTCATGTGGCAGATGATGATGGGGACAATATACGCTTCAGTTTCAATACTGAAGAACTCTATCAAAATTATGATAAATGGTTTGGTTTATGGCCGACCAAGCCCAAAAATCTTAATGACGGGCAACAAGAAGAGCAGATAGACTACATTAATTTCAATCCGAATGGTACAAAGACTATCTTTCAACAAGATAAAACAGATGCAGATATTTTTAAAGCTAATTTCGATAAGGTGCAAATGTTTCAAGACAAGCATGCTACTTATTATTTAACTGATGACAATAAAACCCGAATCAGTCTTTGTGACAGTAAAGACCACCTCACTTGGGATACTATTAAATGGGTGAGTGATAGGAATTTCCCTGGAGACTTGACTAAGCAAGAGTTAATCGAGGCGGTATTGACTAAGCCTGAAGATTCCGGGCCTAGGGGTAAGGTAAAAATAAAATTGAGGGATGAAGATTACTTTCTTCATCTTACTGAAAAAAAGAGGACAGACAGGGGAGATGGTACCGTCCCTACTGCTTCGGGAGAAGCGCCGATTACCCAAGGCTTTTTTGCTAGAAAAGATGTATTGGTAACCGGAGATAAAAATGTAGGTGGCTATGAGCATGGTTCTTCATATAATTTTGATGAAACCCGTCATGACGCATTGTTTGCTGTTTTAGAATCTGTCGCTTTACGCGGACAGGAAGATTAATCCCTTAAAGGAACTTATGATGAAACAGACCGCTACTGTATTGCTGACAGCTTCCCTGCTTGCTGCATGTGCCCCTGCCGTTTCACCACTTACAGAAAGGAATCCCTCCATGACTACTGCCTCTTCATCTATCGATACTGCCTATTGGACCGAACAACCCTATTGCAGCGGTCGATATCAATTGCGCCTGCCGTTCCAGCGTCGTCACGGCAGTACACACATTAATTACAACGGCTGGAGTGTGATGGTTATGTTTAACGACTGGAAGAGAAACTTAAGCACCATCAATGAGAATAAGCAATATGGTCGAGATGGAACCGATATTGTCGTCGATACCCGCACCCTGATTCCGAATCGGGCAATCATGCAGGTAACACGTAGCGATTTTTCTTGGGAACGCAGCATTACAATTAAAGAGAAGGGAATGCCCTACGAAGCCGATTTGTATTTTAAGTTGGATGATAACGACGCTTATATCGTACGTGGTTATTTCTATATTCCCGCTGAAAACGGTAAAGCCCCTGCTAACTGGAAAGCCAAAGAGAAAGAATTGATAGATGGCATGGAGAAAAAATTCCGCCAAGATTTCCTGAATAACCTGCGGGTACGGCAAGAATTTGAAGTACCGAATCGGCATGGTATCTGCCTGATAGGCGGTTTTATTGCGGACGATGGCAAAAAACCGTTTACAGCGCATACTACTGTCGGCTTTGCCAAGCAACACGATATGAGTCTGGAAATTATGCATGGTGACGAGCTTGAGAAAGGCGAACCGACGCTGTTGCAACGGGATATTGCTCCTGAAAAAAGCGCATTGGCAAAAATCTTTAAAATCACAGGCTACCGCACCATCCGTCAAGGCCCGCGTACGATTAACGGCATGTCAGGCACGGAAAAACTGATCAAATGGGACGGCAATAAATATATGTTGATTTGGGAGCGAGACGGCGGCAATCCGCGCATCATGATGCAGTTTGGTACCGAGAAGAAAGATGGAACGAAGCGTAGCGAAGCCGAAGTCCTCGCCATCTGGGATACCGTTCTGCCAACTTTAAAACCAATCAAATAATGTAAGCGACGAACCCAAGGTCGTCTGAAATATGGTTTTCAATATTTGAAACCGTATTTTCAGACGACCTTGCGTCACAAACAGCCATACTGCAATTGGCTTTTGTGAAGAATGACTGTAAACGGTCATGACGTTGTACCGCTCTAAATTTTGTTAAACCACTACAATAAAAACATGATGAAGCACACACCTATACCTTATGAACGTCAGGAAATCATCCGACGTGAGCGCGAGTTGGCTAAATATGCCAATACTATGGATAGTTTGTTTTGCATTCCTTTTACCAAACAAGGAATCGGCGTTGATGCCATATTGTCGCTGATTCCTTTTGTCGGGGATATTGCCGGGCTTTTTTTGACGATGAAGGCTTTTCGTATGGGGCGGGAGTTGGGTGTGCCGGATCATAAAATGCGTCCTGCCGTATATCTTGCTTTTGCCGATATGGTGCTCGGCATGATTCCTGTCGTCGGTACGCTTATCGATATTTTCTTGCAGCCGAGCCGCCGTACTTTGAAAGTCATCAATGAATATGTGCGCAGCGAGTATGGTGTAGATTGTGACCTACATTTGGAGCGCCCGTTTATGCACGCGGCTTTGGAGAAGAAACAACAGCAATCAGATTTTTGGCGCAAACCTGTTGCGGCTTGGCTTTATCTGCATATACCTGATTTTTTCGGTTTGATTGTGCTGGTGTTGATGGGCTGGATAACGGTTGCAGTAAGCAAATGGGCGTGGAGCGGTATGACTTATCTGTTTCATGCTGTTGCCGGTTGGTTTTGAATGCCTGTGATTTGAGCGGATAGATAATTTATCGTGAACGGCTTTCAACCGGTATGGTGTTGCCTGATCTGAACTCAAATGTGTTTTGATAAATTGGAAAAGGTCGTCTGAAAAATCGATATTTGATTTTTCAGACGACCTTTTTGCAAAGTGCAAACGGTTGTAGAAAATGGGATGGAGGGCGTGCGAGAAATTTAGTTTAACCAAAAACGGAATACTAAATAAAACACCAAAATCAATACGCCCGCCCATACGATAACCATAAATCCGGCGACAGCCCGACCGAGCCGGTAAACGGGGTTTTTGCGTTCGTCTTCCAAAAGCGGATTAGGGGCGTTGCGTTGTTCTTCGGACATGGTCATCTCTGTTGTGAATGGGTGGCAAAAGCGTAAGGGTACGCCGATGGACGGGAAGATTCAAGCAGGGCGGTTTAATTTTCTCCGTATTCAAAAACATCATCTTCATCCCAACTGTTTTTGAGCGCGGTGTGGATGGTGTCCATATCGAAGCCGCGATAGGCGAGGAAGCGCGCTTGTTTTTGCTTGTCTTTCAAATCGGCGGCGGGCTGTTTGAATTTTTTGCGCAACACGGCGACTGCGGTTTGCAGTTCGCTCGCTTTGTCGGGCATGAATTCGCGGCTGACGGTTTCGTCTATGCCTTGCTGCGCCAATGCCTGTTTCAGGCGTAAGGAACCGTGTTGGCGGCTTTTGTTGTGGATGTAGGCTTCGGCGTAGCGTTGGTCGGATTGCCAGTTGCGTTTGGCAAATTCATCCAACACGTTTTCCAATTCTTCTTCGCTTTCGGCATACGGGGCGAGCTTGCGCTTGAGTCCGATACGGCTGGTTTCCTGTCGGGAAAGGATGTCCATCGCGCGGGTGCGCAGGGATTTTTGGGGTTTCATGCAGAGGTCGTCTGAAAAGGTCGATTCGTAGGTCAGATTCTTGAATCTGACTTGCGGGTTGCGGGATAGAGGAGGGATAAGAAACTTTCATTCCGTCATTCCCGCGTAGGCGGGAATCCAGTGATTTGAAATTAATGAAACTTTTAAACAATTCTGAAAAATCAAGGTCTGGATTGCTGCCTGCGCGGGAATGACGAATTTTTTATTTCCACTGCTTTATTTTCAGACGACCTTTGAAGCGGGGATAAAGGTCGTCTGAAAACAAGGATACTGATTACTCGTCGTCTTCTGCTTTTTTCGGTCGCAGGTTTTCGTAGATTTCGGGCAGCGAACCGATAATCCAATCGGGCTTGGTCGCCTTGTCTTGCGACAATAAAGTCATGTCGCCGTAGCCAAAGGTGACGCCGACGCTGAGGCAGCCTGCGGCTTTGGCGGCGATGATGTCGTTGCGGGAGTCGCCGACCATGATCATGTTGGCGGGATCAATGCCCAAGACTTCGGCGGCGTGTTGCAGCGGCAGTGGGCTGGGTTTTTTTTCGGGTAGACTGTCGCCGCCGAGAATCAGGCTGAAGTAGTCGGCGAGTCCGAGCTGTTTCAAGAGTTCGGCGGCGAGGATTTCGTTTTTATTGGTGATGACCACCAGCGGGATGCCCAGTGATTTGAGCAATGCCAGTCCGGCTTCGGTTTCGGGGTAGGGACGGGTGAAGTCGCTCAAGTGGTCGCGGTAGTATTTCATGTAGAACACGAAACCTTTTTCCCATAAATCGGGCGCGGCTTCTTGGTCGCGGTCGTTGGTGATGACGCGGTGGACGAGTTTGCCGATGCCGTCGCCGACGTAGCTTTCTACTGTTTTGGCAGGCAGCGGCTCCATGCCGAGATATTCGCGCATGGCTTCGGCTGCGGCGGCAAGGTCGGGGACGGAATCGCATAATGTGCCGTCCAAATCAAAGGCGGCGGCTTGGACGTGTTCGATGGCGGCGGTCATGATGTGTTTTGCTCGTGAATGACAGGGACGCGTATTTTAACATTGATTCGGCGGGCAGGTTTGGAAGCTGCTGATGCCGGTTTGGTATTCGGTTTGCAGCGGGTGGTTTTTATTTTATTGGGATACGGTAGGCTAAGAGTGATGAAATAGAGTTACAGCTTAAATATTACAATGAATTAATTTAGAAACTTTACAAGAAAAATACTTGCCTAAAATTTTATTTTCATGGATAATCCGATTCGTTAGCTGGTTCGAGTAGTCAGTTAATAGTTTCTCCTCTATTTCTCCTTTGTAGACTTGGCACACATTCAATTGAATGTGTGCATTTTTTTTGTTTGTGGGTTTGGTAGGGAGATACTTGGATTTGATGGGGAAGGGATGGGTTTGAAACTGTCAAAGCATCTTGGTTGATAGTGTTTCTATCGTGGGTATAAAAGGTATAGTGGATTAAATTTAAACCAGTACGGCGTTGCCTCGCCTTGCCGTACTAT
>JVVZ01000341.1:0-2477 GCA_001062585.1 Neisseria meningitidis | reverse complement strand
AACCTGATCTACCGCCAGCTGCCCAATGGCGAAAACCAATATTACCAATACGATCTCGAAAACCAACTTGTCCGCGCCGAAATCAAAAAGCCCGCCGGCAATACCGAGATTTGGACATACGCCTACGACCCGTTCGGACGACGCCTCTCCAAAGAACGCCAAGACAAACTCGCCTGGACGAGCACCGAACCGAAACGCACCCACTTCGTCTGGGACGGCAGCCGCCTGTTGCAGGAGTACACCTACAAAGGCAGCTACACCTATATCTATACCGACCAAGACAGCTACGAACCGCTGGCGCAAATCTTTGACAACGCCAAAGACGGCAAACAATACATCGCCTATTTCCACACCGACCAAGTCGGCATCCCGCGCGAGATGACCGACATCCACGGCAATCTCTTATGGTACGGCGAATATACCGCCTGGGGTCGTCTGAAAAAGGATGAGCGGGTTTACAAGAACGCGCATCAGCCGTTCCGACTGCAAAACCAGTACTTCGATGAAGAGACCGGGCTGCACTACAACCTGATGCGGTATTACGAGCCTGAGGCCGGGCGGTTTGTGAATCAAGATCCGATTGGGTTGTTGGGTGGGGATAACCTGTATCAGTTTGCTCCGAATTCCATCGGTTGGATAGATCCCTGGGGATGGGCAAAATTAACTACAGTTAGAACATCACGTGGAGATATGGTTGTAACCCCTGTGTTGAATATTGTTGATAAAAAAACTGGCCAAAAAGTTGGAGAATTCCTAACTCCTGTTTTAGATGGAAAAGGAAATAAAGTTTTTCTGGATAGTTTAGGGATACCTACTCAAGATTTTGAACCTGCGGCTAACATAACTAAAAAATATGCTCGTCCAATGGGTACAACTGCTGCACAAAGAGCCCATGTTAAAGGTAAAACGTGCGCAACTTGTCAGGCGCAAGGGGGGCGTCGTATTGCCGATCATAGAGTTGGTTTAGTTATAGAATATTATTTAACAGGTACCAATGATTCTTCACATCAAAAAAACACAAATGCTGTCCGACCACATTGTGGAGCTTGTTCTAATAGTCAGGGGGGTAAATTAAGTGCATTCTCAAGAAGAATGGGTAATATAATAGATTCTAGAAATGGAAAGAAAAAATAGAGTAATCTATAAAATTAAAGCGAGGAAATATAGTTAATGAATAAATTTGCATTGGAATTAAAGCAGAAGGCTATTTGTGCTAAATATGGTTCTGATTTTAGCCCACTTTCTGATAACGATATGATAGCTATAGCTATAGATACTATCGGGGAACAACCAATATCTGGACGTAGGGAACTGAGAGTTACGGATAGTCTTGATGAAATTACATGGTTTATTTACTGTGGGGAATATAGTTCTGATGATGATTTCTTTCAACCTTTGCATGTGAGTCATTTAGAATCTTTACTTCCAATGGTTATGCCGTATTTAGCCCTAATGGAAGGATTTGGTTTTGTAATTGATAATGAAGGGTATGAGGATGTATGGTGCTTTGCACATCAGGCATGACTATTATGAATCTTAGTAAACTGTATTTCATATGGAACTTTTAATGCTGATGTAGGATATATGCGAAATACACGCGGTTTTTAGTTTTCAGAAGACCTTCAATTTATTCTACCGAAAATGAGCGTAACAGATATCGACTTTTTGTGAGAAAGGTCTGTGACTGATAAATATACTTACGCTACACCAATTTCTAAAAGTAATAGTAAAAAAGAAAAAATGATGACTCTTTATCAAATATTCTCTGCTGTTGATAATGAAGATGCGTATGTGGACTTAAAACAAAATGATAGAGAAATCGTGGAATTTATTAATTACAATAAAGGTAATTATACAGATGAAGCAGTTTTTATAGCTCAGAGTGGATATACCTCCAAAAATATTTCTGAAACAGATTATATTCAAACAATTCCTAAGATGTTATTGTTCTCTGAAACTTTCATTAATAAATTAGCTGATAAATTAAAAAATGAATTAGATTTTTTTTCGGCTAAACTTAGAATCAAGAATGATGAATTTAAATTTTTCCTTGGAAAAATTAAATTAACTGCTAAATTAGTAGATATGGAAAAATCAAATTTTTATGAAATAGATGGAGAGAAGTTTATTGATTATCCACCTGTATTTTTAGGAAATATATCTGGTTTTGAGTTTTGTGCAAAAGATATAAATGATGATTTAATTTGGGCTTTTTCTGATAAATTCAAAGAATTAGTTGTGACTAATAATTTGAAGATGGAATTTCTTCCTCTAACATGAAATACTCTGTTAGTAAGTTATAGTAAGCCGTAGCCTGCATAAACTCTTAAGTCCTGACGTAGGGTATGTGCAGTACGCACGCACGCGGTTTCTGTTTTTCAGACGACCTCACTATCTTCTTTGAGGTCGTCTGAATTATTTGTTCTTTAACAATCTCATTAACAGTAACATAGAGGTCGTCTGAAAAACAACTTTCA
>JVVZ01000340.1:0-776 GCA_001062585.1 Neisseria meningitidis | reverse complement strand
CCTCGAATACGCAGCCTTCAACAAACTGCACAACCTGCCTGTCGATACGCCCGAATGCCGCCGCCAAATCGGTTACGGCGATTTCGATACCGCATGGAACACCTTGCGCGAACACTTGAAAAACCGCGACTACATCGTCGGCAACAGCTTTACCGCGATGGATTTGTACTGCTCCGCGCTGATTCTGCACTTAACGCAAAATTGGAAAGTGTTGCCCGCCGATGAAACCGACGTATTACAACGCTACGCCGCCAAACATCTCGCCCGCCCAGCTTTCGCCGAAACCACAGCATGGATGCTGGAAACCGCCGCCCAAATGCCGCCTGTTGCATAAATCAAGATTATTAGAACCGAAAGGTCGTCTGAAACCTACTGTACGGGTTTTGCCAAAAACATTCACAACGCAAAAGGAAAAGACATGCAAGACATCACGCTCTACACCCATCCCTTTTCACGCGGCACATACGTCGTATGGATGTTAAAAGAATGCGGCGCGGAATACACCGTCGTCCCCATCCAATTCGGCGCACAGATTCAGTCCGCCGAATATCTCGCCATCAATCCACAAGCCCAAGTCCCTGCACTCAAATTCGGCGATACCGTATTGACCGAATCGCTCGCCATCATTACCTTTTTGGCGGAACAGTTCCCCGACAAACACCTCATCCCTGCCGCAGACACATTGGAACGCGGCGAATACTACCGCTGGATGTGCCTGTCGCTGCACCTCGAATACGCAGCCTTCAACAAACTGCACAACCTGCCTGTCGATACGC
>JVVZ01000339.1:0-9263 GCA_001062585.1 Neisseria meningitidis | reverse complement strand
CCGCCGACATTCTGCTTGTAAGGCAGACGCTCTACCAACTGAGCTAATCACCCTTGTCGCTGCATTTGCGAAGACGCTATTAAATCAAAAAAGCATCCGCCACGCAAGCTTTATTTTTCAGTGTATCAGGTATTTCCTTGCAAACTCCAGTTTTCAAAAGAAATAATTTCCTCTTGTCGGCCTGCGACGACCAAAATATCATTTGGTTGAAGCTGGAAATCCAAGTCGGGGTTTTCTATCCTGCTTGTGTTTCGGCGGATAAATAGAAGTTTGATGCCGGCGTTATCCAAAGGCAAATCACGGATGGTCTTGCCGATGGCGTAGGCTTCGCCGGTCAGGGGGAAGGCGTGGCGGCATATGGATTTGCCTTCTTCACCGAATCCGTTTTCATCATCGCTGCCGACAAACAAGCCTTCCAGAGAGGCGTAGCGGCTGTGTCGGATGTTGGTAATGGTTTGATAAACGTGGCTGTATGTCGCGCCATTGCCCAACATGGCGTAGCTTGCCAGCACCAAGCTGGTTTCTTTGGTATCGGATACTGCCTCTTCTGCGCCCATATCCGTGAAGATTTTAACGTAATCGTCATTGGTCGCCCGGACATACACGGGCATGCTCGGATGCAGTGACATGATATTGTCGAGAACATGCTGGGTTTCGTGCATATTGTTCAGGGTAATGACCACCATTTTGGCGCGTTCCAAACCTGCAGCTTCCAAGACTTCCCGCCGCTTGGCATCGCCGAACGAAACTGGCTCGCCCGCATTGCGTGCCACCTGAACCCTGCCGATATCAAGGTCGAGGGCGAAGTAGGGGATGTTTTCCTGAGCCAAGACGCGTCCGACGGTCTGACCGCCGCGTCCGAAACCGATAATCAGGACGTGGTCGGATTTGCTCATGGTTTCTACCAACATGCTGTGCAAATCCAATGCCTTCATATCCCAGCTTGATTTGACAAAACGGCTGACGATGGCATCGCTGCTGCCCAAGATAAATGGGGCGATAATCATGGACAACAGAATCGCTGCCGTAGCCGCCTGCTCCAGTTCGGGCGAAACCATATTCATTTTGCTGGAGATGTTTAACATCACAAAACCGAATTCGCCGCCTTGTGCCAAATAGAGGGCTGTTTTCAAGCTGTCTGCAATCGGATGCTTCATATGCAAGGCGATAAAAAAGACGACCAATGCTTTCAATACCAGCAGAATTGCCAGCAAAATCAGAATCTGCTGCCAGCCGCCGATTAAAGCCTGGATATCCAGTTTCATGCCGACCGTGATAAAGAAGAAGCCGAGCAGAATATCGCGGAACGGACGGATGTCGTCTTCCACTTGGAAACGGTATTCCGTTTCCGAAAGCAGCATACCGGCGACGAATGCGCCCAATGCCATCGACAAGCCTTCCAGTTCGGTCAGATAAGCTACGCCCAAGGTTACCAGCAGGACGTTGATCATGAACAATTCAGACGACTTGCGTTTGGCGACCAGTCTGAACCAGCGAGACATCACCTTGCTGCCGACGACGAATAACACGCCCAGCGTGACCAGCATTTTCAATCCGGCAAGACTGAGCGCCGCCCCCAAGCTGCCTTCATCGCCCTTTCCTGACAACGCGGGAATCAGGATCATCAGCGGCACGACGGCAATATCCTGCATCAACAAGACACCCATCGCCATTTGACCGTGCGGCTGTCCCAATTCGGTTTTTTCGGACAGGATGCGGCTGACGATTGCCGTGGACGACATGGTCATCGCCCCGGCTGCGGCAAACGCCCAATTAAAGCTGACGCCCATCAACATCAAAATGCCGATAATCGACAACATGGTCACAATGACCTGCAAACCGCCCAAACCGAACACCAAGCGGCGCATGGCTTTGAGCTTGGGTAGGGAGAATTCGAGACCGATACTGAACATCAGGAATACGATACCGATTTCGCCCAGATAATCAGTAGCATGGCCTTGCGGAATCAGCTTCAACATACCCGGACCGGCGATAAAACCAACCAAAAGATAACCGAGCATGGAAGGAATGTTGAATTTACGGCAATAAATCACCGTAATGACGGAAACGAGGAGGACGATAACGATGGGTGCGAGGGAAAAAGTTTCGTGCATAGAGCGGGCGGCCTTTTATTTGGAAAACAAGTTATATTTTTGATAGGCCGTCTGAAAACACGCAGAGGGTGGTATCAACGGGTTATCTAAACGGATAGTCAAAATTATATCAAAAAATCTGTAAAGTAATGCTTTATATAGCCAAAAAAATGCTGTTCGAAATATCGGCAGTGGGTTTAGGTATCTGGTGGCGGGGCGATTACTTCAGAGTGAATGAATTTTAAATCAGGGGTGTATCGGCAATGTGCGATAATTAGATAAGTTATTGTAAAGTTTTATCGGTTAAAAGGGTCGTCTGAAAACTTGATTTCAGGCGACCCTTTTAATGCTTAAATGCGGTTTCAAATAAGCAAGATATGTTGCTTTACGAGTACATTCCGACGACTACTCTTTCTCCAGCGCATATATTACCGCCCTATGCGTCTCACCCGTCGGCTTGGAAAAGAAGTGTTCTTCAGTGTGACGAGGATAAAATCCGCATTTTTCCAGCACGCGTTGCGAAGGGGTATTTTCCTGATAAGCCACAGCCCAAAGCCGCACCAGAGACAATTCCTCAAAAGCATAGGCAACCACCGATTGCACCGCTTCGGTTGTATAACCCTTTCCCCAAAAATCCTCGCCCAGCCAATAACCTATTTCCGCTTCACGGTCGCTCATCGGCAGATTGCTGTCGTTTTGAAAAAGCAGGCCGATGCTGCCTATCGCTTGATTATCTTCCAAGCAAATGGCAAAACTATGCGGCTTGCGGAGGACGTGTTCAATAATTTCGCGGCTTTCCTCCACGCTGGTATGAGGAGGCCAGCCGCACATCGCTCCGATTTTAGGGTTGCGGGCTTGTTCGTACACCGATTCAGCATCGGTCAGCGTCCAAGAGCGGAGGATTAGGCGGACTGTTTTTAGTGTTTCCATGCTCAAAAATGCCTAATATTGTTTGGAAATTTTGTTGAAACGCTGCTTTCAGACGACCTTAGCAAAGTGCAGGCTGCTTCTGGTTTTGAATGTGCGAAAAGCAGCCTGCACTTTTGGTTCACAACCCCAACTCCCCCCAAATCTCATCAATTTTAGCCGTAACCGCAGGGTCTTTTTTGATCACCCGCCCCCATTCGCGGTCGGTTTCGCCCGGCCATTTGTTGGTCGCGTCCAAGCCCATTTTGCCGCCGAGCCCGCTGACGGGGCTGGCAAAGTCGAGATAGTCGATAGGCGTGTTTTCCATCAAAACAGTGTCGCGTACAGGATCCATGCGCGTGGTTACCGCCCAAATGACTTCTTTCCAGTCGCGCACGTTCACGTCGTCATCGACCACGATGATGAATTTGGTGTACATAAATTGGCGCAGGAACGACCAGCAGCCCATCATCACGCGCTTGGCGTGTCCGGCGTACTGTTTTTTCATGCTGACCACCGCCATGCGGTAGGAGCAGCCTTCGGGTGGCAGGTAGAAATCGGTGATTTCGGGGAACTGCTTTTGCAAGAGCGGTACGAACACTTCGTTCAACGCCACGCCCAAAACGGCGGGTTCATCGGGCGGTTTGCCCGTGTAGGTGGAGTGGTAAATCGGGTTCTCGCGCATGGTGATGCGCTCGACCGTAAACACGGGAAAATGGTCCTGTTCGTTGTAATAGCCGGTGTGGTCGCCGTATGGGCCTTCCAACGCGGTTTCGTTCGGATGAATCACGCCTTCCAGCACGATTTCGGCGCGGGCGGGCACTTGCAAATCGTTGCCGATACATTTCACCAGTTCCGTCCGCGAACCGCGCAGCAGTCCGGCAAACTGGTATTCGCTCAAGGTATCGGGAACGGGCGTTACCGCGCCCAAAATGGTGGCGGGGTCGCAGCCGAGTACGACGGCGACGGGATACGGCGTATCGGGATTGAGTTTGCGGAACTCCTGATAATCCAACGCGCCGCCACGATGCGACAGCCAGCGCATAATCAGCTTGTTTTTGCCGATTAACTGCTGACGGTAAATGCCTAAGTTTTGGCGTTTTTTGTGCGGCCCGCGTGTTACGGTTAAGCCCCATGTTACCAGCGGCGCAACGTCTTCCGGCCAGCAATGCTGAATCGGCAGTTGATACAAATCAACGTCTTCTCCTTCCCACACGATTTCCTGACACGGCGCATTTTTCACCACGTTCGGCGCCATGCTCCAAATGTCTTTCAGCAGCGGCAGTTTGGAAAACGCGTCTTTGATGCCTTTGGGCGGTTCAGGTTCTTTCAAATACGCCAGCGTTTGCCCGATTTCGCGCAGCTTGGACACGTTGTCCGCGCCCATGCCCATCGCCACGCGTTCGGGCGTGCCGAACAGGTTCGCCAACACAGGATAATCGTAGCGCGTACCGTCGGGCTTAATCGGGTTTTCAAACAGCAACGCCGGCCCTTCGGCGCGCAGCACGCGGTCGGCGATTTCGGTCATTTCCAAATGCGGGGAAACGGGATGCGCGACGCGTTTGAGTTTGCCCTGCTGTTCGAGCATGGCGATGAAGTCGCGTAGGTCTTTGTATTTCATGTTGATCCTTATTCGAGGTCGCCTGAAAGCCGGATTTTGGATTTCAGACGACCTGAATCATAGACAGTTTATATGCAGCTGCCCAAGGCTTTCAGTTCTTTTTTAACCACTTGCTTTTGCTCGTTGGTTTGGATGGTCAAAGATAAGAAAAAAGCATCGCAAGGGCTGAATTTGGACCAATGTTTTTTTACGGGGAAATGGCCTTCGGGCAGGTTGGAACTGTAATAATGGTCAGGTTCTTGAAACGCCAGTTCTAATCCGTATTTGTTTTGCCAGTCGCGCAGTTGCGCTTCAGTTGCGCCGATTGGAAGGCTGTCCAAGCGCTGCTGCCACATTTGTTGGCTGCGCTCCAATCCTTGGCGGTCGTAATCAATACTAGAGCCGCAGGCAGTAAGTGAAAGGCCGGTGATGAGCAATAATAGGGATGAGGCAAGGCGTACCATTTATGAATGTCCTTAGATGATGGTTTGAAACGATTGGCTTTCAGACGACCTTTTATGCTTTCGATTCATTCTGAGTCAGGGTCAATATTATTATCAAGAAAACGGCCTTTGTCAGCCATAAATATATTTTCTCATTTAAAATATGCATATTGAGCAATTATTGAGGGAGTAATATGGAAATGCCTTCTATTCGGCTTTTTGAAGATTACTACATGATTTTTTAACCCTGTTTGGCAGCATAATGTAAAAAGGTCGTCTGAAAACCCAAATCTGTTTTCAGACAACCTTACAAGTGATATGAGGTGTCTATATAGCCACCTCCTTTAATCAGAAACTTTTAAAAACACAATTTCGGGAAACAATATGAACAAATTGAATGGACAACACGCCGTAGAAAACGCCCTATCCTTCAGCATGGGCTGCTTTATGAAGGGCACATTGGTAAAAAGGCTGGAAGGCTGGACGCCGATAGACGAACTGAAGGTGGGTGATTTGGTGATGTCTCGCCCTGAAAACGGCATCGGTGAGGCCGTGCCCAAGCGGGTGGTGAATACCTTCCGTTATGAGGACAAGGAAGTAGTGATGCTGAAGTTTTCCCAATTCCCCGAAAGGAACGGGGGAGGGGGGACTCTGGTCGCTACCCCGAACCACCCGTTTTGCGTGTACGGTGTGGTCACCAACCTGATTGTCGAGCATCCGGAATTTGGCCAGCTCGGCGCCTATTGGAAGGGCTGCGATTACGACGACGGCGAAGACATGTTTGCTGGGGATGAAGGTAGGGCGAGATACGAAGCCCTGTGGGCATTTAAGCACACGCCCTATGAAATGCGGCTGTACGAACAGCCGGTGTGGAAGCGCGCCGACCAGCTTGAGCGCGGCGATGTGGTGTTGGGGTATGAAAATGATTATAAGGATTACTATGTAGTAGAGGATTACCGCCCGCTGTATGCCTACCGCGATACCGACCAGGCATGGATACAGCCGACCAATCTGGCCTACGGCTGGAAAGAGTCGGATTTAGGCAACACCTATGAGATGGTGCTGAATGAAGAATCGCGGAACCGTCCGACATTGGATTGGGCGGACGTGCCGAACGACGAGAACCTGCTGTATGTGGACGAGAACGGACAACGGCATTACCGCCGCTACTGCACCACGGTTTATAACATTGAGGTCGAGGATTACTATACTTATTGTGTCACTCATCGAGGCATCTTGGTGCACAACCAGAATTGCGGCGCAGAGCGGCGCAGCCGGGTGGACAGCCCGGTAATCCGCGACGGCGGGCAACCGTAACGCCGCTGTTTGCAACAAAGGTCGTCTGAAACTTTCAGACGACCTTTTTGCTTTTCAAACCAACGGCATCAAATATCCAATTCCGCCGTATCGCCTTCACGCTCCATCCATGCGCGGCGGGCGGCGGCTTCGCCTTTGCCCATCAGTTTGACGAAGATATCGCGTGTTTCGTCATCTGCGCCTTCGGGGATTTGTACCTGCAACAGGCGGCGGGTGTCGGGGTGCATGGTGGTGTCTTTGAGTTGGTCGGGGTTCATCTCGCCCAAGCCTTTGAAACGGCTGATGGAGTAGGCAGTTTCTTTGACACCTTCTTTTTGCAGCCGCTCCAAAATGCTATCGAGTTCGTTTGGGTCGAGGGCGTAGAATTTGCGGGCGGGTTTGCTTTTGCCTTGTGCGTTGACATCGACGCGGAACAGCGGCGGCTGGGCGACGTAGATGTGTCCGTCGGCGACCAGTTTCGGGAAGTGGCGGTAGAACAGGGTCAGCAGTAAAACTTGAATATGCGAGCCGTCCACGTCGGCATCGGACAGGATGGCGATTTTGCCGTAACGCAGGCCGCTTAAGTCAGGATTGTCGTTGATGCTGTGCGGATCGACGCCGATGGCGACGGAAATGTCGTGGATTTCGGCGTTGCCGAAGAGTTGGTCGGGATGGATTTCGAAGCTGTTGAGCACTTTGCCGCGCAGGGGCAGGATGGCTTGTGTGGCTTTGTCGCGGGCGAGTTTGGCGGAGCCGCCGGCGGAATCGCCTTCGACGAGGAAGAGTTCGTTTTCGCGGATGTCTTCGCTTTCGCAGTCGGTCAGTTTGCCGGGCAGGACGGCGACGCCGCTGCCTTTTTTCTTTTCGATTTTTTTAACCGAACGCATCCGCGCCTGCGCTTGCCGGATGGCGAGTTCGGCGATTTTTTTGCCGAAGTCCACGTTTTGGTTCAGCCACAATTCCAAAGGGTCGCCCGATACGGCGGCGACGAGTTTCAACGCGTCGCGGTTGGTCAGCTTGTCTTTGGTCTGACCTTGGAATTGCGGGTCGAGGACGCGGGCGGAGAGGACGAAGGCGGTTTTGCTGAACACGTCGTCGCTTTGTACTTTCACGCCGCGCGGTAGGAGGTTGTGCAGATTGATGAAGTTGTTGACGGCGTTGAACACGGCTTGTTTCAAGCCCGCTTCGTGCGTGCCGCCCAGCGGGGTGGGGATGAGGTTGACGTAGCTTTCGTTGGCGCACGAGCCTTCTTCCAGCCAAGTCAGGGCAAACGCGGCGCCTTCGCCGATGCTGAAATCGCCGTTGTGGTCGTCTGAAATGTAGTTTTCGCAGGAGAACAGCGGTACGGCTTCCTGCGCGTCGGCAATCAGGTCGGTCAGATAGCTTTTCAGGCCGTCGGGGTAGTGCCAGGTTTGGGTATGCGCTTCGTCTTCGCCTTTGACCGGACGGGTCAGGGAAACGCGCACGCCCGGCAACAGCACGGCTTTGGCGCGCAGCAGGCGTTCGAGTTCGGGGATGCTGTAATTCGGGCTTTCAAAATATTTGCCGTCCGGCCAAACGCGCACTTCGGTGCCGCTGTCTTTGACGGCGCATTTGCCCACTTCCGCCAACGGTTCGACCACATCGCCGCCGGCAAACACGATGCGGTGGATTTTGCCTTCGCGTTTGACGGTGACCTCAAGGCGGGTGGAGAGGGCGTTGGTGACGGATACGCCCACGCCGTGCAGGCCGCCTGAAAAGGCATACGCGCTGCCGCCGTCTTTTTTGTTGAACTTACCGCCCGCGTGCAGACGGGTAAACACGAGTTCGACCACGGGCACGCCTTCGACAGGGTGCAGCCCGACGGGAATGCCGCGCCCGTTGTCGTGTACGGAAAGCGAACCGTCGTCGTGGATGCGCACGTCGATTTCAGTGGCGAAACCGCCCAACGCCTCGTCCGCCGCGTTGTCGATGACTTCTTGGCAGATGTGGGTCGGGCTGTCTGTGCGTGTGTACATGCCGGGACGTTCTTTGACCGGCTCCAAGCCTTTGAGGACGGTGATGCTGGATTCGCTGTATTGGTTGTTTTTAGTCATAGGGGAAGAGGTCGTCTGAAAGGAAGAACAACGCTTTCAGACGACCTGAAAGCGTTGCGTTTCGTTGTTTTATCGGTTGTCAAAAGGCAGGCGCGCGGTAAAGTCTTCGTAGCTTTCCATGCCGCGCAGGAAGCGGGAGGAGAGTTCTTTCAATGCCCCCAAGTAAACGTCGCGTTTGAAATCAATCACTTCGTCAACGGGAGCCCAATATTGGTGCCAACGCCAGCCGTCAAATTCGGGATGGTGGCAGGCGCGCAGATTGATGTCGCTGTCGCGCCCGACCAGCCGCAAAAGATACCAAATCTGCTTCTGCCCGCGATACGAACCGCGCCATTCGCGGCGTACCCAGTGGCTCGGCACGTCGTAACGCAGCCAGTCGCGCGTGCGGCCGACGATTTTGATGTGTTGCGGCAATAGCCCGACTTCTTCGTACAGCTCGCGGTACATGGCGGTTTCGGGACTTTCGCCCGGCTTGATGCCGCCTTGTGGAAACTGCCACGAATGTTCGCGCACACGCTTGCCCCAAAAGACTTCGTTGCGGTTGTTGATTAAGATGATACCGACATTGGGGCGATAGCCTTCTCTGTCTAACACGGTGTCGCCCTTCGTTAAATTCAATCGTGCGATTTTCCCATAAATCGGGCGGGTTTGACAAATCGGAGGTCGTCTGAAAACTTGTTATGCCTGTTTTCAGACGACCTTTTTGGGGTTTGTGGGTAATGATAGGGAAACAGGGTGCGTGGTTTGACAAGATGCTTTTGAAGAACGGAATCTGTGGATGAGATTTGGGCTATGGATTTTTATAGTGGATTAACTTTAAACCAGTACGGCGTTGCCTCGCCTTAGCTCA
>JVVZ01000338.1:0-2156 GCA_001062585.1 Neisseria meningitidis | reverse complement strand
AACCAAACTCAATCAACAGCAAAGGTCGTCTGAAATCCCTTTCAGACGACCTTTTCATTTTCTTACTGTCTAATTCAATTAGCCGATTTCGTTATACTTAGTCGGCAAACTGTTTTTTCATACGTTCGCGGCGTTCTTGTGCTTCCACAGAAAGCGTAGCAGTCGGGCGGGCAAGGAGGCGTTTGAGGCCGATGGGCTCGCCGGTATCCGCGCAGAAGCCATAATCGCCTTCGTCGATACTGCGGATGGTTGCTTGTACTTTACCTAGAAGTTTGCGCTCACGGTCGCGGGTGCGTAGTTCCAGCGCGTACTCTTCTTCTTGAGTAGCGCGGTCGGCAGGATCGGGAGCCGATTCGTGTTCTTGCAGGTGGCCGGTGGTGGCAGATGCGTTTTCAATCAGTTCGTCTTGCATTTTTACCAGCAGTTCGCGGAAGAATGCCAACTGGTCACTATTCATGTAGTCTTCTTCCGGGCCGTCCCAATTCAAAATGTCTTGTTCTGTCAGCTTTGCCATAATTTTTCTTTCAATCTATTGCGGGAAACGAAATGCTACTCAAGTGGTTTATTTTATTGATTTCTTAGGACTTCTTTTCTCAAGCCCGTTTGGAAATGGCGGCATGATACCATGTTTTCACAGTCGTGTTTTCGATTTTCACTTTTTTGCATTTTGCTTACGTCATACTGCAAATTCTTAATGAACTCGCTGTCTATTGCAGTAGCCACAAGTTGATTTGGCGGGTAATTTGGGGCGATAGACTGCTTAACCAGATCCACAGTAATAATGCCAATATACTACCTGAAAAATCGTAGCGTCCGTACTTTAAAAACTGCACGGGAGAAAGTATGGGGCGATATATCCTTTCCAGCGCGACGGAAAGTTGGGAATAGGGATCTTTAATACTGAGCACCATGTGGATAAACAACCCTATCAATAACACATAAGCTGCTGATTTAATTGTATTCAATACTGCCAGTATAAAATTGGCGATGATGATTTTTGCGCTGAATGCGGTAGGCTGCGCCACTAAAGTAATGAAGGTGAATGCGATGTAATATAACAACAGTCCTGACAACAGGCAGGCTGGGTCGTATTTTTTAACCGGCAGAATTTTATGCAGCGGGTTGACCAGCCAATCGGTTGATCGCTTGCTGAACGCCAAGAGCGCATGATTTTCACTCAATCCCGCCGCTTGCAGGAAAAGACGTGCCAAACACAGGATAACGATGCCGTCGGCAAGCAATATCAATAAATCTCCGCGCATTTTCAGACGACCTTATATTGTTGTGCCATTTCCTGCGAACGCTTGACGCAGGCTTCAACGCCTTGGGCAATGGCTTCGGCGACGTGGCATGATTTGAACGTTTCGATGGCTTCGTGGGTGGTTCCGCCTTTGGAAGTAACGTTTTGTTGCAATTGCGCGAAGTCTTCGCCGCTTTGTTCTGCCAAGGCGACTGCACCTTTAAACGTGGCGAGACTGAGGGCGCGGGCATCTTCTTCGCTGAACCCTTGCGCCTGAGCGGCGGCTTGCAGCGCGCTAAGCAGGTAAAAGACGTAGGCAGGACCGCTGCCGCTAATGCCGGTAATGTTGTGCAACTTGTCTTCTTCGTCCAGCCAAACGGTCAAACCGACGGAACGCATAATCCGGTCGGCGGTGGCGCGGTCGGCTTCGGATACTTCGGCTTCGGCAAACATGCCGGATACGCCCAAACCGATTTTTCCCGGCGTATTGGGCATGGTGCGGACAATGCGGCGTATTCCGCCAAGGTAGCGGCTGAGGGTATCAATAGACAAACCGGCGGCGACGGAAAGCACCAATGCGCCGTTGACACGAACGTTGCGGCACGCGGCTTCCATGTCCTGCGGTTTGACGGCAAGAATCAAAACGTCGTCTGAATGCAGTTCGGGCAGGGATTCGGAAACTTCGACATTCAATTCCTTTGCCAAACGCTCGCGTTTTTCCGCACCGCGGTTGGCGATGTGGATGCGGTATCCACCCTGCTTGACCAATCCGCCCGCGATGGCGGCTGCCATATTGCCGCCGCCTAAAAAGTAGATGTTCATAAATTTCCTTAAATTTTTAAATGAAATACATTTTATAGTAGATTAAATTTAAATCAGGACAAGGCGACGAAGCCGTAGACAGTACAGATAGTAC
>JVVZ01000337.1:0-244 GCA_001062585.1 Neisseria meningitidis | reverse complement strand
TACCTGCATCATTGCCCGATCCGGAATCAGGGTACGGGTATCGACGACAATATCGGTTCCAAATTGTCCACTACGTTTAAATCTATCAATATTCTTAAAATTCCTATTCCAGTCATTAAACATAACCATCACGCTCCAGCCATTGTAATCAATGGATGTACTGCCGTGATGACGTTGGGACGGCAGGCGCAATTGATAGCGGCCGCTGCAATAGGGCTGTTCGGTCCAGTAGGCGGTATCGATG
>JVVZ01000336.1:0-1470 GCA_001062585.1 Neisseria meningitidis | reverse complement strand
GTACTATCTGTACTGTCTGCGGCTTCGTCGCCTTGTCCTGATTTAAATTTAATCTACTATAAAAGCATTTGAGAATAATTAATAATAAAATTTGATTGGGTTTTGTAATTTATTTGCTTTTATTTATGGTTAAAGAGTGTAAATGTTTTTGAATGTTGAAATGGATTCTTAATACCAATGGCAACAAATATCTATATAAAACAAGATATTGAATTTTCAGACGACCTTTTAAGGCTTCTGTTTCTTTTGATAATTGTTTGTATTTTAAATAGAAAATTTGTCAAGCGTCAGGCTTTTTCATACAATTCAGCCATCAAGAAACAACACGCAATGTTTTTTACAGACACTTTACAATTTCAAAGAAAGAGAAAGAATTATGCAAGGCAATCAAGCTGTTATCGATTATATGAACGAACTGTTGTCCGGCGAGCTGGCTGCACGCGATCAATACTTCATCCACTCACGCCTGTACTCCGAATGGGGCTACAACAAACTGTTCGAGCGTCTGAATCATGAGATGGAAGAAGAAACCACTCACGCCGAAGACTTCATCCGCCGTATCCTGATGCTGGGCGGTACGCCTAAAATGACCCGTGCCGAACTGAACATCGGTACCGACGTGATTTCCTGCCTGAAAGCAGATTTGAACACCGAATACGAAGTACGCGATGCGTTGAAAAAAGGCATCAAACTGTGCGAAGAAGCACAAGACTACGTTACCCGTGATTTGATGATTGCCCAGTTGAAAGACACTGAAGAAGATCACGCCCACTGGCTGGAACAACAACTGCGTCTGATCGAACTCGTCGGCGAAGGCAACTACTACCAAAGCCAACTGTAATTAAGCGTATAAGGAGCTGAAAATGAAAGGCGATCGCTTAGTTATCCGCGAGCTGAACAAAAACTTGGGCTTGCTCTTGGTTACCATCAACCAATACTTCCTGCATGCCCGCATTTTGAAAAACTGGGGCTTTGAAGAATTGGGCGAACATTTCTTCAAACAATCCATCCGCGAAATGAAATCCGCAGACGATTTAATCGAGCGTATTTTGTTCTTGGAGGGTCTGCCTAACCTGCAAGAATTGGGCAAACTGCTGATCGGCGAATCAACCGAGGAAATCCTGTCCTGCGATTTGACAAAAGAACAGGAAAAACACGATGCCCTCATCGCTGCCATCGCCATCGCGGAACAACAGCAAGACTACGTCAGCCGTGATTTGTTGGAAAAACAAAAAGATATCAACGAAGAACACATCGACTGGCTCGAAACCCAGCAGGAGCTGATCGGCAAAGTCGGTTTGCCGAACTACCTGCAAACAGCGGCGCAAGAGGACTAAAACACAAACCACTGCCAAATATAGCAGTCCCTGCACCCATAAACGGCATATCCTTTCGGATATGCCGTTTTTCTTTTAATATAGTGGATTAAATTTAAATCAGGACAAGGCGACAAAGCCGCAGACAGTACAG
>JVVZ01000335.1:0-7467 GCA_001062585.1 Neisseria meningitidis | reverse complement strand
GTACGGCAAGGCGAGGCAACGCCGTACTGGTTTAAAGTTAATCCACTATATTATTAACGTTGAACATATCCGTTTAATCTGTTTTCAGACGACCTCCCTACACACAAAATCAATATTCCAATCGGAACCATTTCTTATATTTATTGTCTGTATTTAAATAAGCATTCATAAAAATATTATATTTAACCCGCATGACCTGATGGATTATAATGACGAATAACAGCCGGAATATGCTTTATTCAAATATTATCGACTTGACGACTCAACTAAATACCTATTATTTACATCTCCGCCACATCGGAACAATCAGACAATGAACCACTTTTGGACAAACAGCCTGACCGCCTGCATCCTGCTTGGCGCGTCGCTTCAAGCTTCGGCACAAACCCACTCCGTTTATTTCAATCAAAACGGCAAAATTACCGCCACAATGTCATCGGTAGCTTACGTCCGCCAATACACCGTCGAATCCGGCGTAGCGCAAGTGCAGGACTTTTACTATCCGTCCATGAAAAAATATTCCGACCCGTATGAAATACCGGCAGCGCAGATCAAAACCTTCGTTCCCGTCCTCAACAACGGTACTTTGACACTCTGGCATTTCAACGGGCAAAAGAAAATGATCGGCAGCTACCGCAACGGCAAGCCGAACGGCGAATGGACCAACTGGTACCCCAACGGTAAAAAATCGGCGGTCATGCCCTATCTGAACGGCTTGAGCGAAGGCGTCGGCTCACGCTATTACCGCAACGGCACGAAAGAAAGCGAAATCCAGTTCAAACACGACAAGGCAAACGGCTACTGGAAGCAATGGTATCCCAACGGCAGCCCGAAAACCGAAATGACCATGGTCAACGACAAACCGACCGAAATCATGAGTTGGGACGAAAACGGCCGCGCCCTTTCTGAAATTACCATTACCAACGGCAAACGCAACGGCGTTGTTTTGGAATGGTATGACGACGGAGCCAAAAAGTCCGAAACAGTTTACGCCAACGACCAAATAGTGAAAAAGACAAATTGGGACAAAGAAGGTTACGTTATTGAATAACAGAAAAGGGAAACGATATGTTTCCTTTTTTGTTTAAAACATCACTCTCCCTACCGAATCATGCCGGACTGACAGAGGTCGTCTGAAACCTGCCATTCCCGATGGCATAGAATTTACATTTAAATATCAACCGCTCCCCTTGTTCCTTTACAGATTTCGTTTAAAATACAACCCAAACAACAACTATTCAAATTACATAAAACTATGCGCTATTACGGTACGATTACACGCTGGAATGACAACCGCCAATTTGGAGCCATCCGTGAAGAAAGCATGGGTACAGAAGTGTTCGCCCCGCTTTCCGCCTTTACCACACTGACACGTCCGCCTGCCGAAGGCCAACGCGTCTCATTCGACATCGTCAAAGGCAGACGCGGACGCGACGAAGCCGAAAATATCTGCTTCTCCCTTGACTGTGTCGATGAATTCGACTTTTTCGACACCGAACCTGAGCCGTATAAAAAAACCTTTTCCAAGCTCTTGCTGATTATCCCCATCATCGCCCTGCTTGCCGCCGGCGGATGGTTTGGCTGGGATTACTGGCAGAAATACCAGCAACAGGCGCAAGCGGCAGCGGCCGCACCGCCGAAGACGATGGTGGAAGAAGTTGCAGCCAAAATAAAAGCCGAACGCGAAGAGTGGTTGGATGCGGTAAACAACCGCAAAACTCAAAAACAAACAAAACCCGACAACGGCAAAGCCGCCCGTAACAGCTCCTCCAAAGAAGCAAAATAATGGCTGCGTAGCAATCAAAACCGAGCAGAACCAAATTCATGCAAAAGGTCGTCTGAAAACCCAAATCCAAGGTTTTCAGACGACCTTTCACCTTAGCCCTGTTTCAACACCCCAAATTCTTTTAAAATACCGCCTGATTTGAATTTAACCGAGAGACCGAACTTCATGAACCTACATCAAACCGTCGAACGCGAAGCCGCCGCCGCCTTTGCCGCCGCAGGCATCGCCGACAACCCTGTTGTTTTGCAGCCGACCAAAAACGCCGAACACGGCGATTTCCAAATCAACGGCGTGATGGGTGCGGCGAAAAAAGCCAAACAAAATCCGCGCGAATTGGCGCAAAAGGTCGCCGAAGCATTGGCGGGCAATGACGTGATTGAAAGCGCGGAAGTGGCCGGCCCCGGCTTCATCAACCTGCGCCTGCGTCCTGAATTCCTCGCCCACAACATTCAGACGGCCTTGAACGACGCGCGTTTCGGCATAGCGAAAACCAACAAACCGCAAACCGTCGTTATCGACTATTCCTCGCCCAATCTGGCAAAAGAGATGCACGTCGGCCATCTGCGTTCCAGCATCATCGGCGACAGCATTTCGCGCGTATTGGAATTTATGGGCAACACCGTCATCCGCCAAAACCACGTCGGCGACTGGGGTACTCAGTTCGGCATGTTGGTCGCTTATTTGGTTGAGCAGCAAAAAGACAATGCCGCGTTTGAACTGGCGGATTTGGAGCAGTTTTACCGCGCCGCCAAAGTACGCTTTGACGAAGACCCTGCCTTTGCCGACACCGCGCGCGAATACGTTGTGAAGCTGCAAGGCGGCGATGAAACCGTGTTGGCGTTGTGGAAACAGTTTGTCGATATTTCGCTCTCGCACGCCCAAGCCGTTTACGACACGCTGGGCTTGAAGCTGCGCCCCGAAGACGTGGCGGGCGAATCGAAATACAACGACGATTTGCAGCCCGTGGTCGATGATTTGGTTCAAAAAGGTCTGGCGGTCGAAGACGACGGCGCGAAAGTCGTGTTCTTGGACGAGTTTAAAAACAAAGAAGGCGAACCCGCCGCATTTATCGTGCAAAAACAAGGCGGCGGCTTCCTCTACGCCTCCACCGATTTGGCGTGCCTGCGCTACCGCATAGGTCGTCTGAAAGCCGACCGCCTGCTCTACGTCGTCGACCACCGCCAAGCCCTGCACTTCGAACAACTTTTCACCACTTCCCGCAAAGCAGGCTATCTGCCGGAAGATGTAAAAGCCGAGTTTATCGGCTTCGGCACCATGATGGGCAAAGACGGCAAACCATTCAAAACGCGCAGCGGCGACACGGTAAAACTAGTTAACTTACTTGACGAAGCAGTCAATCGAGCCGAACAAATCGTAAAAGAGAAAAATCCAAAATGGCAATTAACAACAGAATTAGAAGATGGATTAAAAAAGATTTCTTCTTTAACTAATTCTGATAATTTAAAAAATAAATTAAAGTACAACTTAGAAAATAAAAAATTAGAAATCACTTTGGAAAACGATGTTGTGTATCATCTTCCTATCGATAAGATTGACAAGATTGTCAGCGGAGCAGAGGAATATACCGATACAGCATTAAGTGATGCAGAGAAAATTGCCCGTGTTGTCGGCATCGGAGCGGTCAAATACGCCGATTTGAGCAAAAACCGCACCAGCGATTATGTGTTCGACTGGGACGCCATGCTCTCGTTTGAAGGCAACACCGCCCCCTACCTGCAATACGCCTACACCCGCGTGCAAAGCGTATTCCGCAAAGCCGGCGAATGGGACGCGGCCGCGACAACCGTTTTGACCGAACCGCTGGAAAAACAGCTTGCCGCCGAGCTGCTGAAATTTGAAGACGTGCTGCAAAGCGTGGCGGACACGGCGTATCCGCACTATCTGGCAAACTATCTTTACCAAATTGCCACCCTGTTCAGCCGCTTCTACGAAGCCTGCCCGATACTCAAAGCCGAAGGCGCAACCCGCAACAGCCGCCTGCAACTGGCGAAGCTCACCGGCAACACGCTGAAACGAGGCTTGGACTTGCTGGGCATTGATGTGTTGGATGTGATGTAAGGCATTCCCCATAAGCAAAGGTCGTCTGAAAACGGATTTTCAGACGACCTTTTTCTCTTCTTTGCCCCTTACGCTATACTGTCGGAAATATTTTCAATTCCGACAATTCTTTATGCCCGATTTCCTTCCCGTCCCGCCAGCCGAACTGTGGCAGGCGACGCTTGAACACCTCCGCCTCTCCCTGATTGCCCTGCTTTGCGCCGTCGCGTTGGCCGTGCCGCTCGCCGTATGGCTGGCGGACAAACGGCGTTGGGCGGAAGGTGTTTTGCAGGTAACCAATATCCTGCAAACCATTCCGTCCCTCGCGCTGCTCGGCTTGCTGATTCCCTTCGTCGGCATCGGCTCGCCGCCGGTTTTGATTGCGCTGACGCTCTATGCCCTGTTGCCGATTTTTCAGAACACCTATCTCGGTTTGAGCCAAATCGATCCCGCCATCAAAGAAGCGCACACCGCGTTCGGCTTGTCCCGTTGGCAGGCGTTGTGGCGCATTGAATTGCCGATGGCGTTGCCTGCCATGATTTCCGGCATCCGCACCGCGTCCGTATTGATTATCGGCACGGCGACACTCGCCGCGCTCATCGGCGCGGGCGGCTTGGGCAACCTGATTTTGCTCGGCATCGACCGTAATAACATGGCAATGACGTTTACCGGCGCGCTGCTGTCCGCCCTGCTCGCCGTACTGGTCAGCGGCGGCATCGGCATACTGCAAAAGTCCAAACACAAAATGCCGATTACCGCCGCCCTGCTTGCCATCCTTATCGCCATCGGTTTGGCACCGATTTTTCAAACGAACCCATCCGCACAAAAAATCACCATCGCAGGCAAACTCGGCAGCGAACCCGACATCCTCATCAATATGTACAAACAGTTGATTGAAGAAAATAATCCGCGCGCGCAAGTGGCGCTCAAACCCAATTTCGGCAAAACTTCATTTCTGTTTAATGCCTTAAACAGCGGCGAAATCGACATCTATCCCGAATTTACCGGCACCGTCCTTGAAAGTCTGGTCAAAGTCCCTGCCGAGCAGCAAAACCGCCGCCTTTCCCCCGAACAGACCTACCAAACTGCCAAAGACCTGCTTGCCCGACAACACCGGCTGACCTTTTTGCCGCCAATGGCATACCAAAACACCTACGCCCTCGCCGTCAGCCAAGACTACGCCGCCGCGCACAACCTGCACAAAATATCCGACCTCAAACGCGTGCAGAACCAAATCCGCGCCGGTTTTACCCTCGAATTTACCGACCGCGCCGACGGCTACAAAGGTTTGCAACAACACGGCATACAGTTTCGCCACCTCTCGACGCTCGAACCCGCCCTGCGCTACACCGCCCTCCTAAACGGCAAAATCGACCTCGTCGAAGCCTATTCCACCGACAGCGACCTCAAACAATACCGCCTCGCCGTCCTTTCAGACGACATCGCCCTTTTCCCCTCCTACCAAGGCGCGCCGCTGATGAAAACTGAGTTTGCCGAACAGCATCCCGACGTCGTGAACACATTAAACAAACTGGCAGGCAAAATCAGCGAAGCCGAAATGACTGAAATGAACTACCGCGTGAAAGTGGGCGGAGAAAAACCGGCGGACGTAGCGCGGGATTATTTGCAGAAAAACGGTTTGATAAACGATAAGGGCAAATGATTCAGGTCGTCTGAAAAACGGTTTTCATTTTGTTGAAACAGATTTTCAGACGACCCCTCAAGTTGCAATAAGCCGTTGATTAGACTATAGTGGATCCTCGATCAATATAAACATCAAGGAAATGAATCATGAGCGGCAAATTAGACCAAATCAGCGGTAATGTAAAAGAAAAAGCCGGAGAACTGTTAAACGACTCCAAACTCCAAGCAGAAGGCGTAATCCAACAAGGCATCGGCAAAGTCAAAGAAGTTGCCGCCGACATTGAGGAAAAAGCAAGCGACGTATTGAAAAAAGGCAAAGAAGAAGCAGGACATCTGGTTGACGAGGCAAAAGAAAAAGCCGAAAACCTGATTGACGACATCAAAAGCAAGTTCTAATCCCCTCTTGTCTTAAACTATGTCAAAAGGCCGTTTGAAACACGATTTCAGACGGCCTTTATTTCAATCAACATAGCAACGGCGCAGCCACCCTAAAATCGCCTGTTCCGCATTCAATCAAGCTTCAGACGACCCCGCCGGATAAATTAGATAGATGAATCTAATGCTTTAACGATTTTACCGAATCCCGACTCGAGATACGCATAGTTCAATCATCGACAGGAGAAGCCCCATGCCTTCCGCCAAACTCATCCAAAAGCTCAAACCCGCCCTGCAAAATCAGCTTCCGCCCGAACAAGACGGCATCTTGTTGTGCCTAGACTCCGACAACGTAACGGGCGACAACGCCAAATACATGAAAATGTACAACCGCCTCGCCCGTTGGTACGATTTCGGCGAACGCTGGATAGCCCGCCTCAAATACGGCAACAGCATCAACGAAATGCGGCGCAGCCTGATGAACGAACCGGAATGGTGGCAGGACTGCACCGCGCTCTACGTCTCCATCGGCACAGGTACCGACTTAAACTACCTGCCCGCCAACATCGACCCCTCCACGCTGGACTTGACCGGCGCCGACCTGTCGCTCGGCATGTTGGCACGCTGCCGCAACGTATGGCGGAAAAAAGCGGCAGGCTTGGACTTGGTACACTGCAACGCCGAAGACTTACCCTTTGCCGACAATATGTTCGACGTCGTATTCCATGTGGGCGGCATTAATTTTTTCAGCGACAAGCAAAAAGCCGTCAACGAAATGCTGCGCGTTGCCAAGCCCGGCACCAAAATCATGATTGCAGACGAAACCACCGACTTCATCCAACAACAATACAAAAAAAGCCTATTCACGCGTAACTACTTCCAAGACACCGATTTCGACCTGACACAAATCGAAAACTGCATCCCCGAAACCGTACAGGAAAAGAAAACGCGGCTGCTGTGGAACAACCGCTTTTACTGCATTACCTTCCGCAAACCTGTTTGAAAAACGCCATAAACGCAATCGAGAAGAAATATGCCAAACCATCAAAATCGGAGCATAACATGAACATTCCCTTTGCGGCGGCCGCCCTGCTGTTGGCCGTGGCATTTTTTGCCCATCTTTTTGTCGGCACCCGCGAAACCTTAAGCCTGAAACCCGATGCAGAAAACAGCACGCAACAGGGTACGCGCAACTGGATGCAGGCTGTGTGCGTCTTCCAGTTGGTCAGCGTAGATTTGCTGTTGCTGGCCGCCACAGCCTGCCTGCTTGCGTTCACACGGATTTTCGACGGTATGGAAGCCGCCGCTGCCCGTTTTGTTGCCGTTTATCTGGGCCTGTGGTGCACCGTGTGGCTGATACAGCTTAAAATGGCCGGTGCGCGCGGCAAAAATTATTTCCTACTCGGCCAGTGGATATTGTTTTTATTGTGCGCCCTGCTGATGCTGTGGGGCGCGTACTAAAAAACCGCGCCGCCGCCCAGGCAGGGCGGATAGCGCTTAAGGCCGTTTAAAAGTGCAGGCTGCCTTTAAAGGCCGTCTGAAAACACATTTATAGTGGATTAAATTTAAATCAGGACAAGGCGACAAAGCCGCAGACAGTACAG
>JVVZ01000334.1:0-15950 GCA_001062585.1 Neisseria meningitidis | reverse complement strand
TTACAATTCATTGATTCTATTGAAACATAAAACCCATCTTCAAAGCCCCTGCATGGGCGCAAGGATAAGCTGCATATCGGAGGAGGTCGTCTGAAAAAAAGGAAATGCGTATTGTAGCGGTATATCGGTTAAAATACACGCTTTCCACGAAGAACTGACCGCCGCCATTGCCGAACTGCCTTGATTTCCCGATTTTGATTTTTCAGACGACCCCTTTTCAGACGACCTCATCATGAACCCGAAAATTCCCGCCACAGCAGCCATGTTGGTCAAAAATTCGGAACGCTATCTGCACGAAGTTTTGACCGCGCTTCAAGACTTCGACGAAGTATTGCTGCTCGACAACGGCTCGACCGACCGTACCTTCGAAATCGCCGAACGCTTCACCAACGTCAGTTATTACAAATACGACTTCATCGGCTTCGGCCCGATGAAAAATCTTGCCGCCCGCCTCGCGCAAAACAATTGGATCTTCAGCATAGACAGCGACGAAGTGGCAGACGGAGAACTGATTGCCGCCATCCGCAAAGCCGTGGCGGAAAACAAAGAACAAAACATCTTCTCGCTCTCGCGCCTGAACCACTACAACGGCCGCCTGATCAAAGCCTGCGGCTGGTATCCCGACATTATCCCGCGCCTTTACCACCGCCGTTTTACCCGTTTTTCCGACCGTCAGGTACATGAATCGCTGATCTTGCCGCCCGATGCAAACGTCCGTCCGCTCGAAGGTCGTCTGAAACACTATTCCTTCGAAAACGCCGAAGGGCTGATTCAAAAAATGCAGCAATACAGCTCGCTCTACGCCGAAGAAAACCGCTACAAAAAAGACAGCTCGCCCTTCAAAGCCCTGTTGCACGGCAGCGTATCGTTTGTCAAAAACTACCTGCTCAAACGCGGTTTCGCCTACGGCGCGGACGGCTTGACCATTTCCATCGCCAATGCCCAAGGTTCGTACTACAAATATGTCAAACTTTACGAGCGCAACCGCAATATCAGCGTCGCCCTGATTGTAACCACCTACAACCGTCCCGACGCGCTGGAGCTGGTTTTGAAATCCGCACTCGCGCAAACCCGCCTGCCCGACGAAATTATCGTCGCTGACGACGGTTCGCGCCAAGACACTGCCGAAGTCGTCGAGTTCATCCGCAGCCACACCGACATCCCCGTCAAACATTCTTGGCGGCCGGACGACGGCTTCCGCGCCGCCGAATCGCGCAACCGCGCGCTGGCGCAGGCAAAAAGCGACTACATCATCCTTATCGACGGCGACATGATACTCGACCCTTCCTTCATTGCCGACCACCTCAAGCTCGCACGCAAAGGCAGGCTGATACAAGGTTCGCGCGTCATCCTGACCCAAAGCCGCACCCAAGAAATTTTAGATTCCGGCGAATTGCCCGATTTGTCCGCGTTCAGCCAAGGCATAGAAAAACGCCTGTCCGCCCTGCGCTGCCGCAGCCTGTCCGCCCTGATCGGCAGACAAAGCAGCCGCAAACACAAAGGCATCAAAACCTGCAATATGGGCTTTTTCCGCAGCGATGCACTGGCCGTCAACGGCTTCGACAACCGCTTTGTCGGCTGGGGACGCGAAGACAGCGAGTTCGTCGCCCGCCTCTTCCATAACGGCATGAAACGCCACAACCTCAAATTCGCCGGCATCGCCTACCACCTCTGGCACCACGAAGCCGAACGCGACGCCCTGCCGCAAAACGACGCGCTGCTCAAAGCCACGCTGTCCGAACAAAAAATCCGCTGCGAACATGGCATGGACGAGTTCATAAAATAAACCGTTTTACGCGTGTTTCCCCCTCAGACGTCGTCTGAAACCTTTCAGACGACGTTTTACCGCCAAGCAACCGTCCGCACATCAAATCTTTACGGAAACCAAACACTTGCAGTGCTATACTATCAATACAACGACAAACGATTCACACACTACGGTTACACATCATGTCCCCCCGCCCGATTACCATCACCTCATACAACATGCACAAAGGCATGTCCGCGCTCAACCGCAAAGTCCAAGTGGACAGCATGGCGGAAGAGCTTCGCGGCATAGGCTCGGATGTCCTGTTTTTACAGGAAGTGCAAGGTCAACACCTGACCCGCAGCAGCAGGCTGCCCGATTTTCCCGAAAAACCGCATTATGACATCCTCGGCGACCGCCTCTCCTACAACCGCAGCTACGGCAAAAACGCCGTTTACCCGCAGCGCCACCACGGCAACGCCATCCTCAGCCGCCTGCCGCTGGAAACCCGCCACAACCTCAACATCAGCGTCAACAAACTCGAACAGCGCGGCGTACTCCATTGCGAAGTCCTGCCCGAAGGCTGGGAAACCCCGCTCGTCTGCCTGTGCGCCCACCTCAACCTGCGCGAACCCGACCGCGCCAAACAATACCGCGCCATCTTCGAATACGTCGTGCATCACATCGACCCGCAAAGCCCGCTGATTCTCGCCGGCGACTTCAACGACTGGCGGCAAAAATCCGCCCTATCCTTAGGCAACGCCTTGAACCTGAACGAAGTATTCGTGGACAGCAACGGCAAACGCCCCAAAACCTTCCCCGCCCGCCTGCCCGTCCTCAGCCTCGACCGCGTCTATACCCGCAACTTGGAAGTCTTAGACTCCCAAATCCACAACGGCAAAAACTGGCAACGCCTCTCCGACCACTTGCCCTTGAGCGTCAAAGTCAGACCCAAACTGCCTTGACCGCACCCATGCCAAAGGTCGTCTGAAAACCTGAAATCGGGATTTTCAGACGACCTTTCTATGTCGGCAAATCAACTTCAAGCCATCATTCAATCAACTTCAAACTCAGCAAACTTTTTACGAAATCCAATACAACCCCGGCCCGTCCAAACTCAAAAATATGATTTTCCGAGGTACCCAAATGCCAAAGTTGTATTGTTTGACGTCTGTTTACACATTATCGGGTTTTAGTTAAAATTATTATATAAATAATAATCATAATCAATTTATGTTATTTTGCAGCTCTAAAGAAACAAAGCATTTTTTCCGCCGTTCCTTTCCACACAATCGGTAACCTACGGATATTTTCCTTTGTTTTATCAAAATGCCCTTCCCTTTCGTGAAGCAAGCGCATCCATATCAACGGTCCGAACAAACCGTTTAATCAATTGGCTGCAACCCCATTACATTCGGTTCGCGTTTTATTTTCCGATGCCATCTGGAAGCATTTCAGATTTCGCCTATTTTCAAGCTGTTGCGAACAAAGGAAAATCCATCATGAAACCTGTCAAATCCGTCGAATTCCCCTCTGCACCCAAAATATTGGTTTTATTCTTGAGTATGCTGTGGCATATGCCGTTATGGGCGGAAAATACTACCCCTACCCAAAGCGTGCAGATGGATACCATCACCGTCAAAGCCCAGCGCAACCGGGATAAAAGCGGCTACACCCAAGTCTACAGCCGTGACATCAGCAATATGTACAAAGGCAAGCAGGAAATCGAGACCTACCGCGGCAGCAGCGTGGCCGATTTAATCGGCGGTATGGCAGGCGTATTCAGCGGCGATGCGCGCAACAGTGGCGCGCTCGACCCCAACATACGCGGCATTCAGGGCGAAGGCAAAGTTCCAGTAACGGTAGACGGCACGGAACAGGCAATCAGCGTATGGCGAGGATTTGAAGGCATATCCAACCGCAACTACATCGACCCGAACCTTATCAGCAGCGTGTATGTGGAAAAAGGCGCATCGGCAAATCGCGACATCCGCACCGGCATAGGCGGTTCGGTTAGCATGAAAACGCTGGAAATTGATGACGTTGTGCCGAAAGATCAAAAATTTGGTATGGAAGTCAAGATGGAAACCGGCAACAATACCATCAAACAGCGGGAATACGCCCACGCCGAAACTTGGGGTACGGACTACCGCCGTTATCCCAAACCCTATTCTTTTGACCGCATGGAATGGGCGATTATGCTGGATGATAGCGACCGTCAAAAACAACGCTTCGGCGGGCGAGGAAAATTATTTAAAGACAACTCCTTCCGTATTTCAGCCGGTATGCGCGGCGACGTGTTTGACGGCTTGATTGCCTACGCATGGCGCGACAAGGGCAATTACTTTGCCGGCAGCAAGGGCGCAGAACGCTACGGCTACCTCCCCAATGCCAGCTCCATGACCGAAGAAGAATTTACCAAAAAAGTTACGGATATTCAGGAATATACCGCCAATGTCGGTACGTATTACCATCCGTCCGGCGAAGTGGCCAACACATCCCTGAATATGCGTTCGTGGCTGGGCAAAGGCACGTTCAAACTGCCCGACAACCAAAAAATACAGCTCGGCATACGCCATACCAACACCCGTTTCGGCGAAATCATGCCGTACAGCATCCTGTTCGGCAATATCGGCGGCAGCAAGCTCAAATCCGACGGCTCCGCCCAAACCGATATGAGTAAGCTCACCAAAGGCACGCTGATGGCGGAATGGCCGCAGGCATGGGTAAAACAGACCGCCGTCAATCTGGATTATTCTTGGGACCCCGAGAACAGCCGCTGGGTAGATTTGAAGGCGGGGATTTGGGGCACGTTCAACGATTCGCAAACCAACTCCACGGGCGGCTATCCTGCATCGACCCTATTCCTCGACAAAGCATTCAACGACAAATACGCCGAAGACTGGTATTACAAAGGCAAAGAGCCGGAATGGGACAAACTGCCGCCCAACACCAACAACCGTTTTACCGTCTTCAACGCTGCCGCCTACCGCGCCAAAAACAACCGCTTGGGCATCAATTTGTCCAACCGCATGAAGCTGGCCGATACACTCGAACTGACCCTGACGGGCGATTACCAACGCGAAAAACTCAAAGGCAGCAGCGACACCAGCTGGATACTCGCCCTGCCGCACGACGAATACCGCAAACTGGTGTGGGACGACCCCGAAACCACTTTAAACTCCAACTTCGCCATGACCATGCCGCGCCAAGGAAAACGCAATGAATGGAATGTCGGCTTCAACTTCAAATACGAACCGACGCCGTGGCTGACACTGAACGCCGGCGGCCGCTATACCGACTACCGCATGACCGATACCTTCGTCCGCGATTATCTGTCCAAACACCGCGACCGCTTGGAAGCAGAAGGCGAATTTAACGTATTGTCTGAAAACAGCCGCAATGTCGCCGCCATCGGCAGCAGACTGGCCACTCCGGAAGAATACCGTGCCCGCATGGATTTGAAAGCCAGATATGAAGCCGCATTGAAAGCCTATGAAGAAAGCCCCGAAGTGGTGCGTACGCAAGCGGCATGGGATGCATACGACCAAAAATTTTGGGCATGGATAAACACCCTGCCCGTACCCGATTACGCCTGGGCATTGGAAAATATGCCTGAAGAAACGGAAAGGCGGAAAAGCGGCTACCCTGATTTCATCCCATGGCCGCAAGAGCTGACTGATTTAAGCGAGGAATACAACAATTCAACCACACTACCCGCCAATATAGAACAGGGCTATATGCCACTTACCGACTGCACGACAGACCCTGCGGCAGGAAACTGCATTTATTGGAAAAACGGCGAAAACCCCGTTTCAGACGGCCGTCTGAAACAATTTGCCGAAAAAGGCATCAATCAAGCCACCGGAGAAGTCGAAAACAAATACCAAGGCGGCACACTAATTGGTGCAAAAAGCCCCGTTGCCGAATACCGGCACCTGACCGAAGAAGAACTGCGCAACTCATGGAAAAAAAGCGGCCACGCCTTCGCCCCCATGTTCTCCGCCACCGTCAAACTCGGCGACCACACCCGCCTGTTTGCCCGTTACACCGAATTCAAACGCTTCCCCAGCATGTATGAAGGCACATTCGGTTTCGGCAACCACAGCATCGCCAAGCTGTTCAGCATCCCCTTCGACCGCACCCGCTACCCGCTCAAACCCGAACACGCCAAAAACTGGGAAATCTCCCTCAGCCACGACTTCACCCGCCTGCTGCCCAAAATGCGTTACGCGGACGTGCGGCTGACCTACTTCCACAACAAAACCCACAACGTCATCGACCGCAACTATGCCACCTGGCAAATCAGCAATTACGACAAACAAGTCATCAGCGGCTTAGAGCTGCAAACCCGCTTCGACAACGGCCGTGTTTTCGGCGACTTGGGCGTGGTGCGCAACATGAAAAACGAAGTCTGCGACCGCCGCGCCATCGAGCAGCAATATGATGTGGAAATGTTTGTCCAAAAAGGACGCACTTTCCCCGTGCCTTACTGTCAAAACGGCGGTTTCGCCAGCGGCTGGCTGATCAACCGCATCCAGCCTCGCTGGTCGGTCGTTGCCAACCTCGGCGGCAGGTTCCTAAACGAAAAACTCGAAATCGGTTCGCGCCTGACCTTCCACAGCCGCGTTGAAGACAAACAACAGCCGTCAGCCCGCTGGCGCGACTACTACCTGCAACGTGACGGCGCAAACAGCAAAGCTTTCAACAGCGACAACGGCAACGCCAACTGGCAGCCCGTTACTGTCGTAGATGCCTATGTGCGTTACAAATTCAACAAACATTTCAGCGCAGAGCTAACGGGCAGCAACCTGACCGACCGCTATTACCTCGACCCCATGAGCCGCTCCTATATGCCCGCCCCGGGACGTACCCTGCGCATCGGTTTGACAGGGAAATGGTAATTTCTTCTAACAGAAAACAGCCTCTTTGCGTACTGGCAAAACATTAAGGTCGTCTGAAAAACAATTTTCAGACGACCTTTGAACCAGCCCTATTTTTAAGAAGCCAATACGCGTGGGAACAGGATTTCATTTTCCAAATGGATATGGTTGGTCAAATCGTCCACCATTTCGCGTGCCAATGTATACAGGCGCGTCCAACTTCCGCAAGCGTTTTCGGGAACGGTCAGATTATTGGTCAATTCAAGCAGCTTGGCTACGGCTTGGTCATGTTCCTCATGCTCGTGCATCATCACATTAATCGGCATTGCCGCTCCGCGGCCGACGCCTTGTTTAATCATCGGAAACAGCATGCGCTCTTCCTTCATCATGTGCATAAGCAGTTCGTTTTGCATATAGGCAAGCAACTCCGGCACTTCAGCCGGAAAACTGTCGGCATGAACTTCCGCGACTTTTTGAGCCAACGGAACCAGCTCTTCAAATTGCCCGCGGTGTACATCATGGTAGCGTTGCAGGATATGGTCGATGGTTGCACCAAACGGCGCGGTTTCCCATACGGTAAAATCAGTCATGGCAGTGTCCTTGGATTTGTGTCAGGTCGGCGTATTCAGACGACCTTTTTAAAGATGGATTTTTTATGAATGTATATAACGGAGTGAAGGATACACCTGCAAAACTGATTTGTATAGATGGAAACAAAACGTATAACAAATTGAGAATAAAAGTAATTTCTTTTTCAAAGAGAGACTGAAGCAGCTTGTCACCTGAATTGAAGGCAAGAAAAAAGCCCGTCTTGATCAAGACGGGCTTTTTAGAATCTGGCAGAGAGGAAGGGATTCGAACCCTCGATACGCTATTCACGTATACACGCTTTCCAGGCGTGCGACTTAAACCACTCATCCACCTCTCTGTGGAATCAAACATATTTTGTCGTCTGATATTGTAGCTTAATCAGACAAATAAATCTATTCAATAAAAAATCCGGATAAGCCGGATAATTGATTTGGTGCCCAGGAGAAGACTCGAACTTCCACACCCGTGAGGATACTAGCACCTGAAGCTAGCGCGTCTACCAATTCCGCCACCTGGGCAATTAGGATGGATAAGCAAAGCGGCGACCAAAAGGTTTGGTGCCCAGGAGAAGACTCGAACTTCCACGCCCGTGAGGACACTAGCACCTGAAGCTAGCGCGTCTACCAATTCCGCCACCTGGGCTTTGCTTTATTTCCTGTTTTGCGTTACAGTGATTGACTATTTCGCAAAGAAGCGGTCATTATATATTTTAGAAAAAGAATGTCAACCAATAAAATGAACAAAAATATTAAATCTTTAAATTTACGAGAAAAAGACCCGTTTTTGAAACGGGAGAAACAACGTTACGAACATCCTCTGCCAAGCAGGGAGTGGATCATTGAATTATTGGAGCAAAAAGGCGTGCCGTCGAAAATCGAAGTCTTGGCACGCGAGTTGTCGATTACGGAAGAAGAGTACGAATTTTTCGAACGTCGTCTGAAAGCGATGGCGCGGGACGGTCAGGTTTTAATCAACCGTCGCGGTGCGGTTTGCGCGGCGGACAAATTGGATTTGGTCAAATGCCGTGTCGAGGCGCACAAAGACGGCTTCGGCTTCGCCGTACCGCTCACGCCCACCAAAGACGGCGATTTTGTCTTATATGAACGCCAAATGCGCGGCATCATGCACGGCGACATCGTGACCGTCCGCCCTGCCGGCATCGACCGCAAGGGCCGCCGTGAAGGAACGGTTTTAGATATTGTCGAACGCGCGCAAAGCAAAGTGGTCGGACGTTTCTATATGGATCGCGGCGTGGCGATTTTGGAGGCGGAAGACAAACGCCTGAACCAAAGCATTGTTTTGGAACCTGACAGCGTCGCGCATTTCAAACCCGAATCCGGTCAGGTCATTGTCGGCGAAATCGAGACTTATCCTGAGCAAAACCGCCCTGCTGTGGCGAAAATCATCGAAGTATTGGGCGATTATGCCGACAGCGGTATGGAAATCGAAATCGCCGTGCGCAAACACCATTTGCCGCACCAATTCAGCGAAGCGTGTGCCAAAGCCGCGAAAAAAATCCCCGACCATGTTCGTAAAATCGATTTGAAAGGCCGCGTCGATTTGCGCGATTTGCCTTTGGTCACCATAGACGGCGAAACGGCGCGCGATTTCGACGATGCCGTGTTTGCCGAAAAAATCGGACGCAATTACCGTTTGGTCGTGGCGATTGCCGATGTCAGCCATTATGTCCGCCCCGATGACGCTATCGACACGGACGCGCAGGAACGCAGCACCAGCGTTTACTTCCCGCGCCGCGTGATTCCCATGCTGCCGGAAAACCTGTCGAACGGCATCTGCTCGCTCAATCCCGATGTCGAGCGTTTGTGCATGGTGTGCGACATGGTCATCACTTACGCGGGCAATATTAAAGAATACCGCTTCTACCCTGCGGTTATGCGTTCCCATGCCCGTCTGACGTACAACCAAGTCTGGGATTGGATTTCAGACGACCTCGACCATCCGCACAAAGCCCAAATCGATACCCTCTACAAACTCTTCAAAATCCTTCAGAAAAAACGCTTTGAACGCGGTGCGGTGGAGTTTGAAAGCATCGAAACCCAAATGCTTTTCGACGACAACGGCAAAATCGAAAAAATCGTGCCCGTTGTCCGCAACGACGCCCACAAACTGATTGAAGAATGTATGTTGGCGGCGAACGTCTGCGCGGCAGAGTTCCTGATGAAAAACAAGCACACCACCCTCTTCCGCAACCACTTAGGCCCGACACCCGAAAAACTCGCCACCCTGCGCGAGCAGCTCGGCTTACTGGGTTTGCAACTGGGCGGCGGCGACAACCCGACGCCGAAAGACTATGCCGCGCTTGCCGAACAATTCAAAGGCAGACCCGATGCCGAATTGCTGCAAGTCATGATGCTGCGCTCCATGCAGCAGGCAGTTTACGAACCGCATTGCGACGGACACTTCGGCCTTGCCTACGAAGCATACGCCCACTTCACCTCCCCCATCCGCCGCTATCCCGACCTGACCGTACACCGCGCCATCAAAGCCGTGTTGAACCAGCAAACCTACACGCCAAGCAAAAGCTGGCAGGCTTTGGGCGTACATACCTCGTTCTGCGAACGCCGCGCCGACGATGCCAGCCGTGACGTGGAAAACTGGCTGAAAACCTATTACATGCGCGATAAAGTCGGCGAAATATTCGAAGGCAAAATCTCCGGCATGACCAACTTCGGCCTCTTCGTTACCTTGGACGGCATCCACATCGACGGCTTGGTACACATCAGCGATTTGGGCGAAGACTATTTCAACTTCCGCCCCGAAATCATGGCGATAGAAGGCGAACGCAGCGGCATCCGTTTCAACATGGGCGACAAAGTCAGCGTCCGAGTAGCGCGCGCCGATTTGGACACCAGCAAAATCGACCTGACCTTGATCAGCGGCGGAAGCAGCGACAAAAAACGCCGCACCAAAACCACCGCCCAAACCGGCTCGAAAACTAAGCACAAACTGACGGCGAAAGAAATCGACGACGCGATGAAAACGCCTGTAAAACAGGAAAAACCCGCCGCCAAACGCCGCAGCAAAGCCCAACCGGAAAGCGCAGCAACGTCGTCTGAAAACGGCAAAAAGAAAACCGCCAAAGCCAAAACGGCAACGGAAAAAGCCAAACGCAAAGACAAGAAGCCAAGCAAAAGCGTGAAAATCAAGGTGAAAACCTCGGATACCGCGCCAACCAAGCGCAAAGGCAGAAGCAAGGCTAAATAGTTTGTCTTTTGGCTAACTTCAAAAGCCGTTTAACGGACAGGTGCGATAAAAAACGGCGGTTGTTCATCATCTACATTTCTACATAACCACCGTTCCATTTCGCCTTAATCCGAGACCCAAAAGGTCGTCTGAAAACCTGTTGCCAAGTTTTCAGACGACCTTGCTTCATTTGTTCATCAGGTAAATTGTTATTTCACCTTAGTCGCCATCAACGTATGCAACCGGCGGTTGTCAGCGCGGGCGACAGTAAACTGCAAACCGCCGATAACGACTTTTTCGCCGCGTACGGGCAGGTGTCCCAATTCCTGAATGACCAGCCCGCCGATGCTGTCAGCTTCTTCGCTGCTGTAATCCGTACCGAAAAAGGCGTTGATGTCTTCGATTTCGGTTACGGCGTTGATACGCCAACGTTCGGTGGAGACGGCGTGGATATTGTCCGCGCTTTCGTCTTCGTCAAACTCGTCTTCGATGTCGCCGACAATTTGTTCGATGATATCTTCAAAAGTTACCAGACCCGACGTGCCGCCGTATTCGTCGATAACGATTGCCATGTGGTTGCGCTGCTCGCGGAATTCTTTCAAAAGCGCGTTCAGCGATTTGCCTTCGGGTACAAAGACGGCGGGACGAAGGATGGATTTGAGGTTGAACTGCTCGGGATTGAACATGTATTTGAGCAGGTCTTTGGCGTGCAGGATGCCTAGGACTTCGTCTTTGTCTTCGCCGATGACGGGGAATCGGGAATGGGCGGTTTCGATGACGTAGGCAGTGATGCGCTCGATGCTGTCGTTTTCTTTCAAAACGTTCATGTGGCTGCGGGTAATCATGGCATCGCGCACTTCCAAATCGGCAAAGTCGAGGACTTTTTCCAGCCGCAAAAGTGTATCCGCGTCAAACACTTCCTGCTCGTGCGCCTGCCGCAGCAGGCTGAGTACGTCTTCGGCGGAATCGGGTTCGCCGGCAAGTCGGGAAATCAAACGTTCGAAAAATGTCGGTTTCGACCGGGTGTCGTCCATTTCAGTATTCGTCCTCTTGGTAGGGGTTGGGATAACCTGCCGCCTGCATCAGGCGGATTTCGAGCGCCTCCATTTCTTCGGCCTCGGTCTCTTCAATGTGGTCGTAGCCCATCAGGTGCAATGTGCCGTGCATGGTCAGGTGGGCAAAATGCTGCTCGGCGGTTTTACCCTGCTCAACTGCTTCTTTCAATACGACTTGCGGGCAGATGATCAAATCGCCGCAAAGCTCGTCTGAAAACTGATCGGGCAGAATTTCGCCTTCGTTCAAGGCAAAACTCAACACATTGGTGGCGTAGTCTTTGCCGCGGTAATCGCGGTTGTAGGCGCGGGCTTCTTCTTCGTCCAGCAGAATCAGGCTGATGTCGGCGCGGCGGTATTCGTTTTTCAACGCCGCCCATGCCCAGCGGTAGAAATCGCGTTCGCTCGGAAGATTGGCGGCGGTTGAGGCGTTTTCAAAATTCAGGCAGAAACGTTGCCGCTGCAACGATAAGAAGGGATATTTTTTGGCGCGTTTCATGCTGTAAGGCTGTTGGAGTTAAAATGTTTTTAGAGAATAAGTTTTATTTTACGGCAGTATGAACTAACATCATGCCGACAGACCCTATATTCCGTTTCTTGCGGTCTGTCGAAATCGGCATTTCAATGCCGGTACACATTATAGTTTATTTCGTTGCAACAGATATAGTGCAACGGCTTCTCCGACAGCTTCGCAGCGGAATACCTTTATCAACCACGGTAATTGCAAATGAACAAATTTCTTTTCCCCATACTGATTGCCCTGACAGCCTGCTCCCCGCAAAACAAAATCGAAACGTCGGCTGCCAAACCGACGGAAACTCAGGTCGAAAAAAACAGCGGCGATACGGTCAAAATGACTGGGACAGTCCATTATTCGCTCGAACAGGCTGAATTTACCACCGACGGGAAAACCTATTTCATCAACGGCGGCGACATCCTGATGGACCAAGTAGAAAAAAACCGCCTGAGTTCCGGCTCATATAACGTTACCCTGAACAATGTCTGCATTCAGGGAAAAGTGCTGACCAAAGAACAAAACCAAGGCAACGGATTCGGCCCCTTGGGCAAGTACAGTCAGGCGGTTAGCGTAGAAAGTTTGTGTTAGACTGTCGAACTTCCCGCCTCATGAATTAGAAAATCAGAAACTGCAAATGAACCCGAAAAAACTCGTTATCGCCAGCCGCGAAAGCCTGCTTGCCATGTGGCAGGCAAAACATATCCAAGGTCGTCTGAAAACCCTGTATCCCGACTGCGAAGTCGAAATCTTGGGCATGACCACGCGCGGCGACCAGATTTTGGACAAAACCCTGTCGAAAATCGGCGGCAAAGGCCTGTTTATCAAAGAGCTGGAACAAGCCTTGCAGGACGGTCGCGCCGATTTGGCAGTGCATTCGATTAAAGACGTGCCGATGGATTTGCCCGAAGGCTTCGCCCTTGCCGCCATCGGCGAGCGCGCCAATCCGTTTGACGCGTTCGTATCCAATCAGTACGCGCGCTTGGAAGAAATGCCCAAAGGCGCCGTCGTTGGCACATCCAGCCTGCGCCGCGAAGCCCAGTTGCGCGCCCGCTACCCGCACTTAGTGATTAAACCCCTGCGCGGCAACGTGCAAACCCGCCTGTCCAAACTCGACAACGGCGAATACGATGCCATCATCCTCGCCGCCGCCGGATTACAGCGTTTGGAACTGGACGAACGCATCCGCCTGATTCTCTCCGAAGCCGACAGCCTGCCTGCCGCAGGACAAGGCGCGTTGGGCATCGAAATCGCCGCACACCGCACCGACCTTCTCGACGTCTTGAAACCCTTAAACCACGATGTCACACACGCCTGCGTGACCGCCGAACGCGCCCTCGCCCGCGCTTTGGGCGGAAGCTGCCAAGTGCCGCTTGCCGCGTATTGTACCGAAGAAAACGGCCTGCTCACCCTGCGCGGACTGGTCGGACACCCCGACGGCTCGGTAATCTTGCAGGCAGACGCGCAAGCCCCCGCCGCCTACGCCGACGCGCTCGGACGCGCGGTCGCCAAAAAGCTGGCGGACGACGGCGCACAGGAATTGATTGAAGCCGTTTTGAAAGAACAAGCCGAATAAATCGGTTCGCAAGAAAAGGTCGTCTGAAAACTGTATTTTAGTTTTCAGACGACCTTTCTTTTGATTCCTGATTCCTGATTCCTGATTCCTGATTCCTTTCCATTTACATCCATATTTGAAAACTATTGATGTGATTAAATAATTATATAAATCTAATCAATTCCTTGGCCGTTTATAACTATTGGTTTTATCAAAATAATTATCAGGTCTTTCAACTTTGGGATTTGTTTCCCTACTATGCCCTCCATCTTTTGACAAATCGCAAATAAAAAGGAAACCAATATGGCACGCTTAACCGTACACACCGTCGAAACCGCTCCCGAAGCAGCAAAACCCCGCGTCGAAGCCGCGCTGAAAAACAACGGCTTCATCCCCAACCTCATCGGCGTATTGGCAAACGCGCCCGAAGCGTTGGCGTTCTATCAAGAAGTCGGCAAACTGAACGCCGCCAACAGTCTGACTCCCGGTGAAGTCGAAGTCATCCAAATCATCGCCGCCCGCACCAACGAATGCGGTTTCTGCGTGGCAGGCCACACCAAGCTGGCAACCCTGAAAAAACTCCTGTCCGAACAATCCATCAAAGCCGCGCGCGCGTTGGCGGCAGGCGAATTTGACGATGCCAAACTGGGCGCGCTCGCCGCGTTTACCCAAGCCGTAATGGCGAAAAAAGGCGCGGTATCCGATGCTGAACTCAAAGCCTTCTTCGATGCAGGCTACAACCAGCAGCAGGCTGTCGAAGTCGTAATGGGCGTTGCCTTGGCGACTTTGTGCAACTACGTCAACAACGTCGCTCAAACAGAAATCAACCCTGAATTGCAGGCGTTCGCCTGATTCTGACCCAAGGTCGTCTGAAAAGCGGCGGTAAAACCGTTTGCCCGTTTTCAGACGACCTTTTTCAAAAATGCCGTCCCTGTAACGGACTGCTTCCCCTTTCCAACGGAACGCTCCCGCGCCGTCCGCACACATTTTCAAGGATAAGACCATGAACCGTGAAACCTTATTGTCTCAAGTTGCCGAACTCGTCAAAACCAAACTCAAACCCTTAGTGGACGAAATCGACCGCAATGGCTTGTATCCCGAAGATTTTATGCGCGAACTCGGCGCCATCGGCGGATTCGGCGCAGTCGGTACGGAAGCGGAAGGCGGCAACGGCTTGGGTTTGGCGACGCAAATCGCCGTCTTGCGCGAAGTCGGCAAAGAATGCGGCGCGACTTCGTTCAGCGCATGGTGTCAGGCGGCTTGCGCGTGGTATCTGCACCAAACGCCCAACCAAGCCGTCAAAGACAAATACCTCGCCGACATCCTGCAAGGCAAAGTCTTGGCGGGTACGGGCATGTCCAATACCGTCAAACACCTCGCCGGCATTGAAAAACACAACCTTCAAGCCGAGCGCGTGGACGGCGGCTACACAGTCAACGGCGCACTGCCGTGGGTATCCAACATCGGCGAAGACCACATCTGGGCGAATACCGCCCAAATCGGCGACGGCTACGTCATGTTCATCACCGGCGGACAATGGGAAGGCGTAACTCTGCAAGCCTGCCCCGAATTTTGCGCCCTCGAAGGCACGCGCACGTTCAGCCTGAATTTCAAAGACGTATTCATTCCTGACGAAGACGTAATCGCCGCGCCCGAACAGTTCTCTGACTACATCGCCACCATCAAGTCCGGCTTCATCCTGCTGCAAATCGGCATCGGCGCAGGCGTAATTGACGGCAGCCTCGGCATCATCCGCATCGCCAACGTCGTCAACGCCGATGTCAACAGCTACCTCGACGACGGCTACGACAGCCTCAAAGCCGCCTTGGACGAAGCATGGCAAACCACCGAACGACTGGCGGACTTGGCGTGGAACAATACGCCCGACAACCTCGCCACGCTGAAACTGCGCGCCGCCGCCGCCGAGCTGACGCTTGCCGCAGCCCAATCCGCCGCCTTACACGCCGGCGCCAAAGGCTACCTCATGCGCAGCCCCGCCCAACGCCGCGTCCGCGAAGCCATGTTTGTCGCCATCGTTACCCCCGCGTTGAAACACTTGCGCAAAGAAATCGCGGCGCTGGAAGCGGCATAAGGGCTGAAACAGACCAACAAGGGGTCGTCTGAAAACCTTTTGCTGACCGTTTTCAGACGACCTCAACCATTAGAAGGAACACACCATGGCACAATACATGTGCGGCCCCTGCGGCTGGATTTACGACGAAGACCTCGGCGACCCCGAACACGGCATCGCCCCCGGCACCAAATTCGATGACATCCCCGACGATTGGAAATGCCCCGAATGCGGCGTGGGCAAAGAAGACTTTTACCTGCTGGACTTCGTAATATAGCTTTATATAGTGAATTAAATTTAAATCAGGACAAGGCGAGGCAACGCCGTACTGGT